>NZ_JABRWH010000001.1:4950000-5239118 GCF_013248975.1 Neobacillus endophyticus | reverse complement strand
ATTCAGCGGATGTCATTGTTGCCAATATTTTAGCTGAAGTCATTTTACGATTTACCGAACAGGCTGCAAAGGTGGTTAAACCAGGGGGATCTTTTATTACTTCCGGAATTATACATGCCAAAAAAGATCAGGTAAAGGATGCCTTAATCGGAGCAGGCTTCGAAATAAAAGAAACCATTTTAATGGAAGACTGGGTTGCCATTATCGCAAAAAGGCTATAATGATGCTAAAAGGGGGAACACCCCTTTTTCTATTGTTTTAAATTGGCTTTCATTTTTTATATAAGGCTATGTTAAAGAACATTGTTGATATTTAAACACTGTTGATTGGAGCGGAAGGCACGAAGACTCCTCGAAAAGGCTAACGCCTTTCCTTTGTGTGTGGGCGAATTCAAGGATTTCCTTAATGTCCTGCGGAAGTATGGGGCTGGGGAGCCTCCTCGGCCCGCCCGCAAACCGCTCGTGCCGGGAGCGAAAATCAACAGCCAAATTTAACAGGGTCTTATATAAAAAGCGTGAAAGAACGTTGGTAATATTCTCTTTGTTGATGGGAGATGATTTCAACAGTTGTCACTAACAAGGTCAAAAATCAATAAATTGTTTAAAGGAAAGGGTGCATCGTGTGCAACGCTACTTTGTTAAACAGCGGGCAAATAATGGGCGATTTTTCATCGATGAAGATGACTATCATCATATCGTAAAAGTTATGCGGATGCAGCCGGGGGATGAAATTATTTGTGTCGACCCGGATGGTAATCAGGCTGTATGCACGCTTGCAGAAATTACCGATGAAAGAGTCGTTGCAGACGTTGTACAATGGAGTGAAGAGCATTCAGAGCTCCCGATTTCTGTGACGATTGCCAGTGGACTTCCCAAAGGTGATAAGCTGGAATGGATCATTCAAAAAGGAACTGAGCTGGGAGCGCATCAATTTATTCCATTTTCAGCTTCACGCTCGGTTGTAAAATGGGATGAAAAAAAGTCTGAAAAAAAAGTCGAAAGATGGCGAAAGATTGCGAAAGAGGCTGCAGAACAATCCCATCGTCAGCATGTTCCAGAGGTAGTAAAACCATTAAGTTTTAAGGAATTGCTTGCTGAGTCGAATAAATTTCAATATAAATTAGCAGCTTTTGAAGATGAAAGCAGGAATGGTGAAGTTTCTGTTTTTTCTTCAACTCTAAATCAAATTAAACCTGGAGAATCTCTACTCATGGTTTTTGGACCTGAAGGCGGTTTGGCTGAACAAGAGGTTCATATTCTGAGAGACAATGGATTTCTTCTATGCGGTTTAGGTCCGCGTATTTTAAGAACAGAAACGGCCCCGCTCTATTCGCTTGCGGCCATTTCTTATCATTTTGAACTACTGAGGTGAGTATTAAATGCCAACAGTTGCGTTTCATACACTAGGATGTAAAGTAAACCACTATGAAACTGAAGCCATCTGGCAGCTATTTAAGCATGAGGGCTATGAAAGAGTTGATTTTGAATCAACCTCTGATGTATATGTGATTAACACTTGCACGGTAACCAATACAGGAGATAAAAAAAGCCGGCAAGTGATTCGCCGTGCGGTACGTAAAAACCCGGATGCCGTTATCTGTGTAACAGGCTGTTATGCCCAAACATCTCCTGCAGAGATTATGGCAATCCCTGGTGTTGATATTGTTGTCGGAACACAAGACCGGGTGAAAATGCTTGAATATATTGAGCAGTATAAAAGTGAGCGTCAGCCGATAAATGGTGTCGGCAATATTATGAAAAGCCGTGTTTATGAGGAGCTTGATGTTCCTGCCTTTACGGATCGCACCCGTGCTTCTTTAAAAATTCAAGAAGGCTGTAACAATTTTTGTACCTTCTGTATTATTCCGTGGGCCCGCGGCTTAATGAGATCTCGCGATCCGAAAGAAGTCATCAAACAAGCCCAGCAGCTAGTGGATGCAGGGTATAACGAAATTGTTTTAACAGGAATTCATACTGGCGGATATGGTGAAGATATGAAGGACTATAACCTTGCCATGCTGCTTCGTGATTTAGAGAAAGAAGTTAAGGGGCTGCAGCGTCTTCGTATATCTTCAATCGAGGCCAGCCAGATTTCCGATGAAGTTATTGAAGTGATGAAAGATTCGACTATCATTGTCCGTCACTTACACATACCTATTCAATCAGGTTCTAATACGGTATTAAAAAGAATGCGCCGCAAATATACTATGGAATTCTTTGCGGAAAGATTAGAACGACTAAAAGAAGTGCTTCCGGGCCTTGCGGTTACTTCTGACGTTATTGTAGGTTTCCCTGGTGAAACAGAAGAAGAATTTATGGAAACATACAATTTTATTAAAGAACATAAATTCTCCGAGCTACACGTCTTCCCATATTCTAAGCGTACAGGAACACCTGCAGCTAGAATGGATGATCAGATTGATGAAGAAGTAAAAAACGAACGGGTTCACCGTTTAATTACCCTTTCTGACCAACTTGCCAAGGAATATGCTTCACAATTCGAAGGGGAAGTTATAGAGGTTATTCCTGAAGAGGAATACAAAAGAGAATCAATTTCTGGTCTATATGAAGGCTACTCAGATAACTACATGAAAGTGGTTTTCCCGGCAACTGAAGACATGCTTGGCAAAATTGTTAAAGTTAAAATAACGAAAGCTGGCTATCCATACAATGAAGGTCAATTTGTCCGGGTATTGGATGACCATACTTCGTTAAAAGAGGAATTAATGACAAAAGAAGAAGCCGCCATTTAAAAAGGACCTTTCAGGTCCTTTCAGACTGTCGACAAATCCGAAGGATTTCGGGTTTAAAATCGACAGTCTTTTTTGTTTGGCCATATTAAACTTGTCTGTTGATTTCCGTTCCAGGCGGCTTCGCTTTCCGCGGGCGGTTCGGGGAGCCTCCTCTGCGCTTTCAGCGCCTGCGGGGTCTCCCCTGTCCCGTACTCCCGCAGGAGTCTTCGCCGCCTTCCACTCCAATCAACAGAGTGTAAAAATCAATAATGTACATTAACACAGCCTTTTGTATAATTTATTTACAGAGAATTAATAGAGGTGGATGGAATGCTTTCGAAAAATACACAGATAAATCGTGACCAAATTGAAATGATTGCCTTAGATCAACTTGTACCTGCTGATCACTTGGTTCGCAAAATAGAAGCCGCAGTAGATTTTTCATTTATCTATTCATTGGTTGAAGATTTGTACTCAACTAAGCGCGGACGTTCAAGTATTGACCCTGTTGTATTAATTAAGATGGCTTTCATTCAATATACCTTCGGTATCCGTTCGATGCGTCAAACGATAAAGGAAATTGAAACAAATATGGCGTATCGCTGGTTTTTAGGATTTGGTTTTTATGATAAAGTACCCCACTTTTCAACTTTTGGTAAAAACTACGAACGTCGTTTTAAGGATACAGACTTATTTGAACAAATTTTCTACCGTATTTTAAAAGAGGCAGCAGATAAAAAGTTAGTTAGTTCGGAACATGTATTCATTGATTCAACTCACGTTAAAGCAAGTGCAAATAAACGCAAATTCGAAAAGAAAGTAGTTCGGAAAGAATCAAAAGCTTATGAAGCACGTCTTCAAGCAGAAATTAATAGTGATCGTGAAGAACATGGGAAAAAGCCCATCCCACCAGATAAATATGAAAAAGAAGAAAACAAAGAAATAAAAGAAAGTACAACAGATTCGGAGAGTGGTTACTATGTAAAAGACGAAAGGACAAAGCAATTTGCTTATTCATTTCATGCAGCCGCAGATAGAAATGGTTTTGTCCTGGGGACTATTGTAACTCCAGGTAACGTTCATGATAGTACAATGTTAGAGCCTCTAGTTGAAAAGGTCATTGAAAAATGTGGGAAACCTAATGCTGTAGCTGCTGATGCCGGATATAAAACACCTGCTATTGCTCAATATTTAATTGAAAATGAAATTCGCCCTGCTTTACCCTATACACGACCACGTACAAAGGAGGGATATTTGAAAAAGCACGATTATGTCTATGATGAGCACTTTGATTGTTACATATGTCCGGAAGGACAAGTTCTGGATTATAGAACGACTACTAAGGAAGGTTATCGACAGTACATCTCTAATCCTGTTATATGTAAGGATTGCCCACTTCTAGCACAATGTACACAAAGTCAAAATCATCAAAAGCTCATTCAACGACATATCTGGGAACCATATCTTGAAGAGGCTGAACATCTTCGTCATACAGAAGAGAATAAAATAATATATGCACGTCGTAAAGAAACAATTGAACGTGTATTCGCGGATGCGAAAGAAAAGCATGGTATGCGATGGACAACCTTAAGAGGTCTTAAAAAATTGTCCATGCAGGCGATGCTTACTTTTGCTGCTATGAATTTAAAGAAGTTGGCTACATGGACTTGGAAAAGTCCAGAAATGGCATAAAAATAGACCCCGCCGGGGTCTACCTTAAGAAAAATCAAACAGAAAAATCCCAATTTTAGAAAAGGGCGCCAGAATCGGAACTTTTGAAATGCCTTTTGTCTACAATCTGAAAGGACCTTTCAGGTCCGTTTTTTCTTATCATGCAAAAACAATATCATCTCTCCAAACTTATTAGCAAAGGGCAATGCAAGTAGGGAAGTTACCACATTAAAAATGACACTGATATGGGCAAGTTGAACTTCCATCGTATTGGCAAGAAATGGAGCATTCTTGTTAAGTATAGGGATAAGGGGGATAAATAACAGAACCCCCATCACATTAAGCCAGACATGGGCATATGCGGCAAGTCTCGATTCATTTCCCCCGCCTATGGAAGCTATGACGGCAGTTATACAAGTGCCAATATTAGCCCCTAGTACGATTGCAATACCTGCATCAAGCTGCAAAAGTCCTGCCGTTAAAAAGCCCATGGTGATCCCGGTCATAGCCGTACTCGATTGTATAATTGCAGTAATTATAGTCCCTGTAATTAAACTGAAGAAAATATTGTCATTAATAAATAAAATAAAACGGTTAATCATGTTCATCTCGGTCAATGGCTGTGCCAATAATTCAAAACCTTTCATCGCCGTAAACACTGAGGAAATTCCCAATAAGAGCATTCCGGTACTTCTTGCCCGTTTATGGCGAAATAGCATGAGAACAGCGCCGCTGATCGCTAAGGGAATGAGGGCAGCATCTATTTTAAATGTTATGAGCTCAGTTTTAAATGTAGTCCCTATATTCGTACCAAGGATAATTCCGATGGATTGGGGGAAGGTCATCATACGTGCAGAAATTAATCCAATGGTTACAACCATAACAGCAGAACTGCTTTGAAGCAATGCCGTGATAAAAGTACCAGTCAGCATCCCTTTCAAAGGGGTGCGTGTTAATTTGGAAAGCCAAATTTTTAACTTATGTGCAGATAAATTAAATAAACCAAACCTAATAATGGTCATTCCAAAAATAAATAATAAAATGCAAAGAACAAATAATATTATGTATAGCATGTCTTAGCCCCCTCGCTTCATTGTATGGTAACAAAACAGGGGACATGCCAATTTTCGCTTGAAAATGAAGACCTGCTATTTTCAATTAGTAAAAATATGCATAAAATTGAAATTGAATGATTTATACTTGTGATTTTCAGTTGACCTTGTTTCAAGGTTATATTATAATTGCATGGTACATGGATTGATGTTAGTGTGTTGTGTTTCGGAGGGAGGGAAAGAGAATGTCTAAAACCGTCGTTCGTAAAAACGAATCGCTTGAAGATGCTCTTCGTCGCTTCAAACGTTCTGTATCAAAAACTGGTACTTTGCAAGAGGCAAGAAAGCGCGAATTCTACGAAAAACCAAGTGTAAAACGTAAGAAAAAGTCTGAAGCAGCAAGAAAACGTAAGTATTAAGAGGGTGTATTACATGAGTCTTCTCGAGCGTTTAAATATTGACATGAAACAAGCGATGAAAAATAAGGAAAAAGACAAGCTCTCTGTTATTCGGATGATTAAAGCTTCTATGCAAAATGAAGCCATTAAGCTCGGAGTTAATGAGCTATCTGAAGCGGAAGAGTTAACAATCCTTTCTCGCGAACTAAAACAACGCAAAGACTCCCTCCATGAGTTTGATAAAGCCGGTCGTGAAGACTTGGTAGAAAAATTGCGTACAGAAATCGCAATCGTTGAGCTGTATATGCCGAAACAGCTTTCTGAAGAAGAGCTGGCAGAAATCGTGAAAGAGACTATTCACGAAGTCGGTGCAACATCAAAAGCTGATATGGGAAAAGTGATGGCTGCGATCATGCCTAAAGTAAAAGGAAAAGCAGATGGATCACTTGTTAATAAATTTGTACAACAACACCTTTCATAGTATTCTGACGACAAAACCGCAGAGTTTAGGCTCGCGGTTTTTTGTTATTCAAAATAGAAAAATGTGCTAGAACCTTCGTTTATTTCATAAATATGAGATGAAAGGGGGTTCTTTTTTTATGGCAAAAAAATGGGCCACACGTGTTCGGAACTGGATGGCTAAAAAAATGGATCTTCCTCAAGATGTCATGATGGATTTACCCCGCATAACGATGATTGGGCAAATCCATATTTACATTGAAAATCATCGGGGCATGCTGGCATTTACTGATAAAGAACTCCGCTTGTTATTAAAACAAGGGCAGCTTTTGATAAAAGGAAAGGCATTTGTAATTAAGACTATTCTACCTGAAGAGATTTTGCTGGAAGGGAAAATTGATCAAGTCATATATATAACAGAAGATCTGGGAGGAGCAAAATGAAAAACCAATGGATTGAATTTATTTTGGGCTATGTAACAGTGAAAGTGTCGGGGAAAGGGCTGGAACGTTTCCTCAATGTATTGACGAGAAACGGGCTGTATATTTGGAATGTAAAGCGTCACGGAACTGAGACGATTACATTTAAAATGAGACTAAAGGATGCGAAAAATATTCGGCTTTTTGCAAGAAACAGTGAATGCAAAATTTCATTTCTTAGGAGAAGCGGCAGTCCCTTCCTGGTAAAAAGGTTATTGAAAAACAGCGGTTTTCTTGCCGGGGCAGGGATTTTCCTGTTCATTATTTTATTTCTTTCTAATATGATTTGGGGTATTGATATAAAAGGAGCAAAGCCGGCAACAGAGTATAAGATTCGCAAAGAATTGGACAAAATGGGAGTAAAGATCGGTAAACTACAATTTCTTACTGAAAATGTGGATGGAATTCAAAAACGTTTAACGGACAGTATTAGTGATCTTACATGGGTTGGTGTGGAATTAAAAGGGACAACCTTTCACTTACAAGTTGTCGAAAAGAACGAACCTAAAAAGCCAGAGACTTATTCCCCACAAAATTTAATAGCAAAAAAGAAAGCGATCATCGTGAAATATTATATCGAAGAGGGCCAAAAGGTTTTTACCGACCATGAATATGTGGAAAAAGGCCAGCTTTTAGTATCCGGTAATATCGGACAAGAAGAAGGTACCCCGAAATTAGTGGCAGCCAGAGGGAAAATTTTTGGCGAAACCTGGTATAAAAGTCATGTCGAGCTGCCGTTAAAAACCAATTTTAGAGTTTATAATGGGAATGAAAAACGAAAATACAACATCAATATTTGGGGATTGGATATCCCTGTTTGGGGATTTGGTAAACCAAAATTTAAAGAATATGAAACGGAGGTCATTACTCATAAAATTCATTTCTTAAAATGGGAGTTACCGATCTCATTTGAGACTAAAACATTAAGGGAACGGGAAGAACTTACTCGTACTTATACAAATCAAGAAGCAGAAGGTATCGCACTTGACATGGCTCGAAAGGAAATAAAAACTCATTTAGATGAGGATTCTACAATCATAGACGAAAAAATTTTACACAAAGCCTTGCAAAATGGTAAAGTTATACTGGATATTCATTTTAGAATTATTGAAAATATTGCCATCGGGCAACCGATTTCCAAGGAGACTAATGAATGACAGAAAAGTTAACAACGATCAATGTGCAGCTTGAAAATCCAGCAGAGGCGATTGCTTTGCTTGGAAATGCCGACCAGAATCTTAAAGCTCTTGAAGAAGAGCTGAATGTTTCTGTTATCACAAGAGGGGAATCAGTCAGTTTGTCGGGCGATGAAGAAAATGTAATTTTAGCCGGACAAATTTTGGACAGATTAATGTTTGTGATACGTAAAGGGATTAACATAAGTCAAAGAGATGTTCTTTATGCCATTGAGATGGCAAAACAAGGTACGCTTGAATATTTTGTCCACTTGTATGAAGAAGAAATTGGAAAAACAGTTAAAGGGAAAACGATTCGGGTTAAAACTTTGGGGCAGAGACAATATGTGATGGCCATTAAGAAGCACGATCTTGTGTTTGGGATTGGGCCCGCTGGTACAGGAAAAACCTATATAGCTGTTGTGATGGCAGTCAATGCCCTCAAAAATGGTCAAGTAAACAGAATTATTCTGACCAGACCAGCGGTTGAAGCTGGAGAAAGCCTCGGCTTTTTACCTGGTGATTTAAAGGAGAAAGTGGATCCGTATTTACGGCCTCTGTATGATGCACTTCATGATGTATTTGGAGTGGAGCATACACAGAGGTTAATTGAACGGGGAACGATTGAGATCGCACCTTTAGCCTATATGCGAGGCAGAACTTTAGACGATGCTTTTGTAATTTTGGACGAGGCGCAAAACACGACACAAGCCCAAATGAAGATGTTTCTAACTAGGCTCGGTTTTGGCTCAAAAATGGTCATTACCGGTGACCAAACTCAAATCGATTTGCCGAAAGGTGCTAAGTCTGGTTTAATAGATGCAGAGAACATTTTACAAAATGTAAACGGCATTTCCTTTATTTATTTAGAACAAAGTGACGTGGTCCGTCATCCGCTTGTCGGCAGAATTATCGGTGCTTACGAGAAATCTGATCAAAAAAAGAATTCCAACTAAGCTAAGGGAGATGCCTGTATTTTGGGTTACTCCCTTTTTCTTTTTTTTATGGCTGTCTTAAAGAACATGTTTATATAGCCAGATTAAACGAAGACTTTTTTAAAATAAACTTTCAATTTTATTTGAAGATGAAACTTATCGAAAAAACTGTTATCATTTTACATAAAGCATGCTTACGGCTAATCCCATAAAAAACTTCGTGTTTAAGATGGGAATAAAAGCTGTGGCTGGAGGGATATTGTTGGATAAACTACAGCAGCATTTCAGACGGATACACAACCTGCTTGATATTTCGTTTTTCCGTGTAGTATTTTTCCTGATCATTGGAATTGTCTTGTTTGGCGTAATGTTTAACAATGTAAGGCCAGAAAAACTTAATATTAAATTGTTTTCCGTTGCCGATAAAACTATTCGTTCTCCCGGGACAGTGGAGGATAAGAAGAGCACGGAAGAAAAACGAAAAGAAGCGCGTGATCAGGTTCAGGATGTATATGCTTTAAAAAAGGAATATACGCAGAATCGTGTGGACTTAATTACTTCCATTTTTCAAGCTGCTGCAGAAGTAAATGATGAATTAGCCGAAGATCTGAAAAAAGAAACCGAAAGCTCTCAGGATAAAGCAGTAAATACTGCCCCAAGTGTTTCTGATAAAGTAACCAAATTGAAAGGGAAATTAACGACTACTGTGACGAAAGATTTGTCCAACCAGGTTTTCACAGCTTTGGTCCAAGCTTCAAATAGTGAATTATCGATTGCAAAAGATTTAACAGTCACAGCGATTAATCATGTCATGAGCCAAAAAATCTCAGCTGATGATGTGGAAAATGCGAAGAAACGAGTAGAAGAAGAACTAAAATATTCGACATTAAGTGATGAATTGCGTCAGGCGTCGATTGAACTGGGAAGATATGCTGTCATTCAGAATGAATTTTATGATCCGCAAGCTACAGAAGAGCTTAGGCGTCAGGCTGCAGAAAGTGTGGAGCCGGTAAAAATTCTTCAAGGACAGGTAATTGTCGAAGAAGGAGAACTTATTAACCAGGAAATTTATCAGCAATTGAAGCTTGTAGGCCTTCTCAATACAGAAAAAACATATAAACCATTTATTGGGTTAATGGTATTGATTTCAATCATTGTTTCGGCGATTTATTATTATTTTTATCAAATGAAATCTCAGCCTGAAAAGCGACATACTTTTTTACTGCTGTATGGGATCATATTTATCTTCTCCATCATTCTCATGAAAATGATTAGTATGCTGCAAATTATAAACTTTTCCGGGATTGGTTATTTGTTCCCTGCGGCAATGGCGGGGATCCTTATTAAGATAACCATTGATGAAAGGTTAGCCATCTTAACGTCTATTATCCTTGCGGTTTGTGGCAGTATCATGTTTAATGAAGGGGTAACTGGTTCGTTAAACTTTTCAGAAGGTATTTATGTTCTCTTTAGTGCTTTTGCGGGAATCCTATTCTTGAGTAAACAGAATCGTCGTTCCAAAATATTGCAAGCGGGTCTTTTTGTTACGCTGATTAATATATTAACACTTGCAGCAGTGATGTTTTTACCAAATGGACAATATTCCGGAATAGAATACGGATACTATTTAATTACAGCCCTCGTATCAGGTATTGGTTCAGCTGTATTAACAATTGGACTTTTGCCTTTCTTTGAGGCGAGTTTCGGCATTCTTTCTACGATGAGGCTTATTGAATTATCGAATCCGAATCATCCGCTGCTTCGAAAAATTCTCATGGAGGCTCCAGGCACTTACCATCATAGTGTTATGGTGGCGAACTTGGCAGAATCGGCGTGTGAAGCCATTGGAGCGAATGGACTTTTGGCAAGGGTAGGCAGTTACTATCATGATATTGGAAAAACAAAGAGACCGAATTTCTTTATTGAAAATCAGCTGCATCTTGATAATCCACATGATCGTCTACCGCCAGATAAAAGTGCAAGTATTATTGTAGCTCATGTTACTGATGGTGCGGCCATTTTAAAAAAATACCATATGCCAAAGGAAATTATTGATATTGCTGAACAGCATCATGGTACAACCCTTTTGAAATATTTTTATCATAAGGTGCTGCAATTGAATCCAGAGGCTGGTGAGGAAGATTTTCGTTATCCTGGCCCAAAGGCGCATTCAAAGGAATCGGCGGTTGTCGGCATTGCCGATAGTGTGGAAGCTGCCGTCCGGTCCATGTCAAAGCCTACACCTGAAGGTATTGAAGCCCTTGTTAAGAAAATAGTGGATGAAAGGCTTCAGGATGGGCAGCTCAATGAATGTGACCTTACAATGAAAGAAATTGAAATCGTGACACACACGTTATGTGAAACATTAAAGGGGATTTTCCACTCTAGAATTGAATATCCAGAAATTATCAAGAAGGTGAAGCAAGCATGACATTACTCATTGATACGATCGATGAAACAAAAGAATTAACTGAGCAGCAAATGCTTGAAATTGAAAGATTAGTGCATTTTGCAGCTAATAAACAACAAGTAGAAGAACATAGTGAAGTTTCAATTACCTTTGTATCCAATCAAAGAATCCAGGAAATTAACAGAGAATATCGTGATAAAGATGCTCCCACAGATGTCATATCCTTTGCTATGGAAGAGATGGGAGAAGGGGAAATCGAATTGATTGGCGCGGATATGCCCCGTGTATTGGGAGATATCATTATTTCCATCCCAAAAGCAAAAGAGCAAGCAGAAGAATATGGGCATTCATTTACGCGGGAGCTAGGTTTTTTGGCAGTTCATGGATTTTTACATCTTTTAGGGTATGATCATATGACAGAGGAAGAGGAAAAAGAAATGTTTACCCTGCAAAAGGAAATTTTAAATGAATATGGACTCACGCGATAATCGGAATAAAGGCCCAGCCTGGCAGTCCTTTTCATATGCATTTGAAGGAATCTTGATTGCCATTAAGGAAGAAAGAAATATGCGTTTCCACCTGTGCAGCTCGGTTGTCGTAATCTTTCTCGCCTTTTATTTTTCCATTTCAAAAATCGAATGGGTATTGATTTTGTTATTAATCTGCGGTATGTTCGCTCTGGAAATAATAAATACGGCTATTGAGCGTGTCGTGGATCTTTCTGTAAAGGAATATCATCCATTGGCCAAACAGGCAAAGGATTTAGCTGCAGGTGCTGTTCTGGTTTACGCAATTCTGTCCGTTGCGGCAGGAACAATTATTTTCGGGCCGTATTTCTTAAAATTTATAACAAATTTATGATAAAATTTTTAAACTTATTGAAAATATGACGTGTTTAAGGTAAAATACCTACACTTTACAGAAGAATTGTTAAGAAAATATTAAATTTATAAGAAAATTCAAAGTTTTTAAAATTTTTATTACATTTTTATTGTAAATAATGATTTTCACTTCAATTTGATGTAAAATAATGCTAACAGCAGTTTTTGCTGGAAAGGAAGAAGACTAGTGGACATTAACAAATTAATCGAAGAAGCGATTAAAGCAAGAGATAAAGCATATGTTCCATATTCTAAATTTGGAGTAGGAGCAGCACTGTTAACCGCAGAAGGAAAAGTTTATCATGGCTGTAATATTGAAAATGCTGCATATAGCATGTGTAATTGCGCTGAACGAACTGCCCTTTTTAAAGCGTTTTCAGAAGGTGATCGTGATTTCCAAATGATGGCTGTTGTTGCCGATACGGATCGTCCATGTTCTCCATGTGGAGCTTGCAGACAAGTAATTTCCGAATTATGTTCAAGAGACATGAAGGTAGTACTAACGAATTTAAAAGGCGACATTTTAGAGCTTACTGTAGAAGATCTATTGCCAGGAGCTTTCTCACCGGAGGATTTGCATGCTAAATAGTGCCACAAATACAAAACAATTTAAATCAGGGTTTATTTCCATAATAGGCCGGCCTAATGTCGGAAAATCAACATTCCTTAATCGGGTGATTGGTCAAAAAATAGCGATCATGAGCGATAAGCCACAAACAACAAGGAATAAAATCCAAGGGGTATTAACACAGTCAGATGCACAAATGGTTTTTATCGATACTCCGGGAATCCATAAACCAAAGCATAAATTAGGTGACTTTATGATGAAAGTTGCCCAAAATACATTAAAAGAAGTAGATCTAATCATGTTCATGGTCAATGCTCAAGAGGGATTTGGCCGTGGTGAAGAGTTTATTCTTGAAAAATTTAAAACCATCAACACTCCAGTCTTTCTTGTCATTAATAAAATTGATCAAATTCACCCGGATGATCTGCTTCCTATCATTGAATCGTACAAAGAAAAGTATTCTTTTAAAGAAATAGTACCTATTTCGGCATTAGAAGGGAATAATGTGGAGCGCCTGCTCGAGCAAATAAAATCATTCTTGCCGGAAGGACCGCAGTATTACCCAGCTGACCAGGTGACAGACCACCCGGAAAGATTTATTATTACAGAGTTAATTAGGGAAAAAGCATTACACCTTACCAGGGAGGAAATTCCGCATTCATTAGCTGTTGTTCTTGATAAAATGGAGCGGCAGCAGAATAAAGATGTCATTCATGTAATGGCAACGGTGATCGTTGAACGTGATTCGCAAAAAGGGATTATCATTGGAAAACAAGGCGGCATGTTAAAAGAAATTGGAAAACGAGCCCGTATGGATATTGAAAATCTTCTAGGGTCAAAGGTGTTTTTAGAGCTTTGGGTTAAGGTTCAAAAGGATTGGCGCAATAAAATGTCACAACTTAGGGACTACGGTTTTAATGAGAATGAATATTGAAGCTCACTCTAACAAAAATATTACCTTGATTGTCTGATTATACATGGACAACATTAACAAAATTTTTGTATTATGATTTTCGCGTGGGCAGGCTATGATAATGATAAGGTTTGGAACCCGAATGAACGCTAGTCTAAATATTGAAAGGTGGGGTTTTCGTGTTGGATTTTACGTGGAAAGTATTTACCCAAACAGGTAATATTGACACATATCTTCTCTTTAAGGAGCTTGAGAAGGAAAACCAAGAAATACCCGGTAATCTGAATGAAGAGCTAGCACAGATCGATTTTCCTATTTCATAAGCAAGTCTCGCGCCTCACAGGATGGTGACAGTCATGTTTCAGAAATGTGAAGGCATCGTCATTAGATTAACTGATTATGGTGAAACAAATAAAATTGTGACTTTATATACTCGGGAATGGGGAAAGGTTGGCGCAATGGCAAGGGGAGCAAAAAAAACCAATAGCCGCCTTTCTTCTATTACCCAGCTATTTACACATGGTTATTTTTTAATTCAAAAAGGAACAGGATTGGGGAGCTTACAGCAAGGGGAAATGATCACTTCTATGCGTTCAATTGGTGAGGATATTTTTCTAACCGCTTATGCAAGCTATATTGTAGAATTAACGGATAAATGCACAGAGGAAAAAAAGCCAAATCCATTTCATTTTGAGCTTTTGTATCAAACCCTTCACCTTATGAACGAAGGATACGATCCGGATATTCTGATGAATATTTATGAAATGAAAATGCTGAATGTTTTAGGACTTTATCCGATCTTAGACAAATGTTCCGTTTGCAGTTGTACAGACGGACATTTTTCTTTTTCTATCCGCGAAGGAGGATTTATTTGTCATCGTTGTTTGGAGCATGACCCCTATCTTTTAAAGATTTCACCGGCAGCAGTTAAACTTTTGCGCCTGTTTTATTATTTTGATCTTTCAAGACTTGGAAGCATTTCAGTTAAAGAGGACACCAAGGCAGAATTAAAAAAAGTGATTTCCGCTTACTATGACGAATATTCCGGTTTACATATTAAATCGAAAAAATTTCTTGATTCAATGGAACAGTTTCGCAATCTTTTGTAGGAACCTGTTGACAAGACTTTCTGTTTTGGTTAATATTTCATTAATTAAATAAATGCGTTGAAGGAAAGTAGTACTTGGTATTTATCAATAAAAGCGAACCTAGGGTGGTGGAAGCTAGGGTATTGAGGTCTAAGGAAGGCGTTCTGGAGCATATCTTGCATCGTTTTTAACACGATATAAGGTGGCTGTTAATTAACAGCAAATAGGGTGGAACCGCGGGTAACTCTCGTCCCTATGCTTTATGCATAGGAACGGGAGTTTTTTATTTTGCAGAAATCAAATAAAGGAGTCAAAAAAATGAATGTAACAATGGAGCAAATTGTTTCACATGCAAAACACAGAGGTTTTATTTTTCCAGGATCCGAAATATACGGCGGCTTGGCAAATACTTGGGATTATGGTCCATTAGGGGTTGAATTCAAAAATAATATTAAACAGGCATGGTGGAAAAAATTCGTACAGCAATCCCCATACAATGTCGGTTTGGACGCAAGCATCCTAATGAATCCTAGAACATGGGAAGCATCAGGCCATATCGGAAATTTCAATGATCCGATGATTGATTGTAAAAATTGTAAAGCCCGTCATCGCGCGGATAAATTAATCGAAAATGCATTGGATGAAAAAGGAATTGAAATGGTTGTTGACGGCCTGCCGTTTTCAAAGATGGAAGAGCTGATCAAAGAACATAACATTGCTTGTCCTGACTGCGGTAGTCATGACTTTACAGGCATCCGTCAGTTTAACTTAATGTTTAAAACCTTCCAAGGGGTAACCGAAACAAGCACAAACGAAATCTATCTCCGGCCTGAAACGGCTCAAGGGATTTTTGTTAACTTTAAAAATGTGCAGCGGACCATGCGGAAAAAACTGCCGTTTGGTATTTCTCAAATCGGCAAAAGCTTCCGAAATGAAATCACACCAGGAAACTTTACTTTCCGAACTAGAGAATTTGAACAAATGGAACTTGAATTTTTCTGTAAACCTGGAGAGGAATTAAAATGGTTTGATTATTGGAAGCAATTTGCAGAACAATGGTTGTTGTCACTTGGCTTAAACAGAGAAAACCTCAGACTCCGTGATCATTCAGAGGAAGAGCTTTCTCACTATAGTAATGCGACTACAGATTTTGAATATAAATTTCCATTTGGCTGGGGAGAACTATGGGGTGTAGCTTCAAGGACAGATTATGATTTGAAACAACATATGGAGTATTCTGGTGAGGATTTCCATTATCTTGACCCAGAGACAAATGAAAGATATATTCCTTACTGTATCGAACCATCACTTGGAGCGGATCGTGTGACATTGGCCTTTTTGATTGATGCCTACGATGAAGAACAGCTAGAAGATGGTACAACAAGAACAGTTATGCACCTTCATCCTGCTTTGGCACCATTTAAAGCGGCTGTATTGCCATTGTCGAAGAAGCTTTCGGAAGAGGCAAGAGAGGTTTTCGAAACTTTATCCAAGCATTTTAACGTTGATTATGATGAGGCTGGCTCTATTGGAAAGAGATATCGCCGTCATGATGAAATTGGTACACCATTCTGTATAACTTATGATTTCGATTCAAAAGAAGATCATATGGTTACAATCAGAGACAGAGATACGATGGAACAAAAACGTTTACCAATTAGTGAGCTAGTGAATTTTATTCAAGAAAAGCTTTCATTTTAACAAAAAGGTGCTCGGGGAGCATAGGGTTCTCCCCCTCTCTGGCACCTTTTTATTTTTTGGCTATGTTAAAGAACATTGTTGATATCTACACACTGTTGATTGGAGCGGAAGGCAAGGGGACTTCTCGAAAATGCTAACGCATTTCCTTCGTGCATGGACGAATTCAAGGAAGACATATAATGTCCTGCGGGAGTACGGGGCCGAGGAGGCTCCCCGGCACGCCCGCGAACCGTTCATGCCTGAGGCGGAAATCAACAGCCAAATTTAACAGCGCCTATTATTTAGAAAAAAAATTCGAGTGAGTGAATAAATTTCCATTGATCAGTAATTAAGCTATAATATTTCTATTAAATGTACATCATTTTTTACTTTTTAACTTTACCGAAACAATATAAAGGTGGTGTTAACAATAGAACTAACGAAACGCCAAGAGCAAATTCTCCAAATTGTTAAGGAGAATGGACCGATTACTGGTGAACAGATTGCTGAACAATTGCTGCTCACAAGGGCAACACTAAGGCCGGATCTTGCTATTTTAACAATGGCTGGGTATTTGGATGCAAGACCACGGGTAGGGTATTTTTATACTGGAAAATCTGGAACGCAGTTATTAACAGAAAACCTGCAAAAGATTTATGTAAAGGAATATCAATCCATACCTGTTGTTGTCAATGAGAATGTTTCCGTATATGATGCAATATGCACCATGTTTCTAGAAGATGTGGGAACATTATTTGTCGTCGACAAGAACTCCTATTTAGTTGGAGTTTTATCTAGAAAAGATCTCCTAAGGGCCAGTATAGGTAAACAAGAGCTCACAGCCATTCCTGTACATATTATCATGACAAGAATGCCGAATATTACGATGTGTGAGAGGGACGATCTATTAATCGACATTGCAAAAAAACTGATTGAAAAACAAATTGATGCACTTCCTGTCGTTAGAAAAACAGATAATGGCTTTGAAGTAATTGGCAGAATAACTAAAACAAATATTGCTAAAGCTTTTGTAGCATTAGGTGATGAATAATAATAGGCGTGTTAGAGGAGATGGTGAAGGAAAATGAGCGTACCTGTAATATATGTAGTATCAGATTCAGTAGGTGAAACGGCCGAGTTGGTAACAAAAGCTGCTATAAGTCAGTTTAATGGGTCGGGAATGATTTTAAAAAGGTTTCCATATGTAGAGGATAAAGAACATATTGATGAGGTTTTATCACTTGTATATTTGGATAAAGGAATGATCGCTTACACACTTGTTAAGCCGGAAATGCGTACATATATGAGAGAGAGGGCCGAGGCTGACGGAATCTATGCTGTAGATCTAATTGGACCCATCATTGATCAAATTGAAATCTTTTCCGGAAAAACGCCTTTAAATGAACCTGGGCTTGTGCGGAAGCTTGACGAGGATTATTTTAAAAAGGTTGAAGCAATTGAATTTGCCGTAAAATATGATGATGGCCGGGACCCTAGAGGACTCTTAAAGGCAGATATTGTTTTAATCGGTGTTTCAAGAACATCTAAAACTCCATTATCACAATATCTCGCACATAAACGGCTTAAAGTGGCTAATGTTCCGCTTGTTCCTGAAGTTGATCCTCCTGAAGAGCTTTATAAAGTTCCGATAGATAAGTGTTTTGGATTGAAAATTAGCCCGGAAAAATTAAATAGTATTCGTCGTGAACGTCTGATCTCCTTAGGATTAAATGATAAAGCAAGTTATGCCAACATTGAACGCATCAAAGAGGAATTAAAATTCTTTGAAAAGGTCGTAAACAAAATTAACTGTCCAGTAATTGATGTTACCAATAAGGCTGTAGAGGAAACGGCGAATGTTATCTTAAATTATTTTCAAAAAGGCAGAACTTAACACATAATCACGCTGATTATGTGTGTTTTTTTGATAATGAAGCTTTGAAATATGAAAAAAAGTTATGGCAAAATGATAATGAATATACTATAATAAAAAATTGTGATAAAAATACATCTTTTTAGGTTTAGACTTACATGTGAACGAATAAACTATTTATTGTGAGATGTCAAGGGAACCCTTTAAAATAATTTTCGACAATTCGTTTTATTTATTTTCACCTCCCTAGTCTAAACGTACTATTTCAGTTTTACTAAAGTTTGTTCGCTAATTGGCAAGTTTCCTTGATAAAATTAGCGGCGAAAGAAGGAATATGCGGAGTGATGTAGAATTAATAAAAATGTAAACGACATTCCGACTATTTTTGTTAACGCAGATTCATGCCCGGTTAAGGAGGAGATTGTCGAAATTGCTTCTGCATTTTCCGTGAAGGTTTTATTTATAGCCTCTTATGATCATCATGTGATAGATAAACTTACATACGGTGAATGGAGATATGTTGATTCAGGGAAAGAGGCAGCAGATTTATACATTCTGAATCATAAGCAGGATATTGTCATTACTCAGGATATAGGACTTGCATCTATATTACTTCCAAAAGGTATTACAGAACTATCACCAAGAGGGGGTAGTGTTTCAAGAAACCTCAAACTGCCCTTGATATACGCTGCTTAAATGCGAAAGCAAGGAAGAGGGGGATTTACTGAAAAGGACCAAAACCTTTTCAAATTGAAGATCGGAAAAGATTTTCATTAGAATTTATGAAAATCTTGTCGAAATATGCAGGAATTCAATAAATTCTTGCCGAATAACATTGTAGTACTATAATTGGAGTTGTTTTCATGGCAGACCGAATTGCCGAAGAAAAAATTAACCAAATTCGTCAGGCTGTCGATATTGTTGACATCATCAGTGATTATGTTCAATTGAAAAAGCAAGGGCGAAATTACTTCGGATTATGTCCATTCCATGGAGAGAGCACCCCGTCATTTTCAGTTTCACCCGATAAACAAATATTCCATTGTTTTGGCTGCGGAGCAGGCGGCAATGTATTTTCTTTCCTTATGGAACTTGAGGGAATTTCCTTTCAGGAAGCTACAGTAAAATTGGCAGCAAAAGTAAATGTTGATCTTGATTTAGATCTGACATCAGGCCGTAGTGAGAAAAAAATTCCTGAAGAAATTCAGGCAATGTTAAACGCACACGAAATTCTTAGTAAATTTTACCATCATTTGTTGGTCAATACAAAAGAAGGTCAGCCAGCATTGGAATACCTATTGGAAAGAGGATTTACCCGTGATTCCATAGATAAATTTCAAATTGGCTATTCATTAAATTCATGGGATTTTGTCTATAAATTTTTAACCAAAAGGGGATTTTCCCCAAATTGGATGGAAAAAGCGGGACTAATTATTAAACGTGAAAAAGACGGAACGTATTTCGACCGATTTAGAAATCGAATTATGTTTCCAATTCTCGACCGAAATGGAAATACGATTGCATTTTCTGGGAGAACAATTGGGGCTGATGAGCCAAAATATTTAAATAGTCCCGAAACAGCAATCTTTAATAAAAGTAAGATTTTGTATAATTACCATCTTGCTAAACCTTCTATAAAAAAAATGCAGCAAGCGGTTTTGTTTGAGGGATTTGCAGACGTAATTGCAGCTGACCGTGCCGGTGTTGATAACGGTGTTGCTACAATGGGAACATCTTTGACAGATGAGCATATCGTCCTTTTACGAAGAACATTACAGTCGATTACCATCTGTTATGATTCTGATAATGCCGGAATTGAAGCAGCGTATCGGGCAGGTAACTTGTTAAATGATGCAGGAATCTTAATCAAAGTTGCAATCATGCCGGATGGAATGGACCCTGATGAATATATAAAAAGCTATGGCGCCGAAAAATTCCGCAATGAAGTAATTGGAGCAAGCTATACTTGGATGGCCTTTAAATTTCTTTATTTTCGCAGAGGAAAAAATCTTCAGAATGAAGGAGATAGGCTTACTTATATCGAAGAAATAATCAAAGAAATAAGTAAGTTGACAAAGGCGGTAGAAAGAGATCACTATCTAAGGCAGCTTGCTGCCGAATTTTCACTTTCTCTTGATGCGTTAAGAGATCAGCAAAAACAAATTTTTTTTGCTGAAAAAAGAAAAGAACAAGGCAAGAAACCTTTAGAGAAGAATCCAGCTATTATCCAAAAGATAAATGTGCTTAAGCCGGCATATTATACAGCTGAAAGGCATTTAATTGCCCATATGTTAAGAGATCGGGATACAGCATATAAAATTCAGGAATTATTACAAGGCAATACGTTTAATAATGATGAACACCAAGCAATCATAACATATCTTTTAAGCTTTTATGAAGAACATTTGGAATCAGAATCCAGCGCGTTTTTAACCTATATTCAAGATGACAATCTTAGAAGGATTGTGGCAAATATAGAAATGATGCCTCTAAATGATGAGTTAAGTACAAAAGAATTAAATGATTATATCAAACAGGTGTTGAATTATCAAAAATTGTTAAAAATAAAGGAAAAAGAAATGGAATTGAAAGAAGCAGAGCGGCAGAAAGATTATAATCAGGCTGCGTTAATAGGAATTGAAATAAATCAATTGCGTAAATCACTATAGATTTTAATAAATGCTTCTGATTCTTGAAGGAGGGACCCCATATGGCTGCTGAAAAATCAGCACGTTCAAAAGAGGCCGAGAATGAATTAACCTTGGAACAAGTAAAAGATCAGTTAACAGAAGTGGGTAAAAAAGTCGGCGTCCTTGCCTATGATGATATTGCTGAAAAAATGGCGAACTTTGAATTAGACTCTGATCAGATGGATGAATTTTATGATTTCCTTGGAGAGCAGGGAATTGAACTAGTCGGCGAAAGTGACGACGAGGATGATCCGAGCCTAAAGGCACTGGCTAAAGAAGACGATGATGAATTTGATTTGAATGATCTAAGTGTTCCTCCTGGTGTAAAAATAAATGACCCAGTAAGAATGTACTTAAAAGAAATTGGAAGAGTTGACTTGCTTTCTGCAGAAGAAGAGATTTCGCTTGCTCATCGGATTGAACAGGGTGATGAAGAAGCAAAAAGGCGCCTAGCTGAAGCAAATCTTCGTCTTGTTGTCAGCATTGCGAAACGTTATGTCGGTCGTGGCATGCTCTTTCTTGACCTCATTCAAGAAGGAAATATGGGCCTAATTAAAGCAGTTGAGAAATTTGATTATCGCAAAGGCTTTAAGTTTAGTACGTATGCAACCTGGTGGATTCGCCAAGCGATTACTCGCGCCATTGCGGACCAGGCGAGAACGATCAGGATTCCGGTTCATATGGTTGAAACTATCAATAAGCTGATTCGCGTTCAGCGACAATTACTTCAAGATCTTGGCCGTGAACCATCTCCTGAGGAAATCGCAGAGGACATGGATCTTACACCAGATAAGGTAAGAGAAATTTTAAAGATTGCCCAAGAGCCTGTCTCACTTGAAACGCCGATTGGTGAAGAAGATGATTCCCACCTCGGAGATTTTATTGAAGATCAGGATGCAACTTCACCTTCTGAACATGCTGCATATGAATTACTTAAAGAGCAGCTGGAAGATGTTCTTGATACCCTTACAGACCGGGAAGAGAATGTTCTCCGCCTTCGTTTTGGGTTGGATGATGGCCGTACCCGTACTTTGGAAGAGGTAGGGAAAGTATTTGGCGTAACGCGCGAGCGTATCCGCCAAATTGAAGCAAAAGCATTGCGTAAATTACGTCACCCAAGCCGCAGCAAACGGTTGAAAGACTTTTTAGAATAAAGCTTAAAAGTAGTTTACTTCGTTTTACGGAGTAAACTATTTTTTTTGCCGATAGGAAAGTAAACTTTCCGTCATTGGGCATAAAGACAACTACACCTTGACTTTGCCCTAACGGGCTCGCCAGTCAAATCGTTTTCTTTATTTCGCATTTGCTTCTCCTTTTGTAAGCACTTTCTCTGTGTTTTATTTTACTGAATTGTTTCTCTTTTTGCAAATAGGCATCATGTCATTATATGGATTTTAAATTAAAATAAATTTTTGTGAAAAAATGAAAAGCTTTTATCACATTTTTGTAATGGAGATCAAATCGTAAAGTATAATTAATTATCCAGAAAATAGATCATAAATATATTTCGATTGAATAATATTTTATTGTTAAAAATTTTTAAATCTTGAGAATATTATCCATTCCCCATTATAATATAACATGTAAGCGCATACAACACGTGTGCAAAAGTTGGTTTTAAGGGGATATGGAGATGAATTTTGATTTAACTGCTGAGCAAGAAATGATAAAAAGAACCATTCGTCAATTTGCAGACGAAGTGGTTGCTCCAGGTGCCATTGAGCGGGATCGAACAAAAAAATTTCCTATAGATATATTTAAAAAATTGGGTGGAATGGGGATGCTTGGGCTGCCTTTCCCAGAGGAATACGGGGGTGCAGGCGCTGATACGATCAGCTTTGCCATTGTAGTGGAAGAGCTTAGCCGTGTATGCGGCTCAACTGGAATATCCTATTCTGCCCATATATCACTCGGTGGAGCACCATTATATTTGTTCGGATCAAAGAAACAGAAACAAACCTTTTTAACACCAATCTGCACAGGTGAGTCATTGGGGGCATTTGGACTAACGGAGCCAAATGCCGGTTCTGACGCAGGCGGAACTATAACAACTGCCAGAGAAGAAAATGGTGAATTTGTTATTAATGGGAACAAATGTTTTATTACTAATGCAAGCTTTGCAAAACATTTGGCGTTAACAGCTGTTACAGGAGAAAAGGATGGGAAGAAGGAGATCAGTGCCATTATAGTTCCTACAGACGCAGCTGGCTTTACTGTTATTGATAACTATGAAAAAATGGGTTTAAACTCTTCTAATACTACTGAACTCGTTTTGGAGGATGTAAGGGTGCCCGCAGAAAATTTACTTGGTAAACGTGGAGAGGGATTCCGCCAATTTCTTATCACACTTGATGGAGGACGGATTGGTATAGGGGCAATGGCAGTTGGGATCGCACAAGGTGCGTTTGAAAAAGCACTCGCCTATGCAAAAGAGAGAAAGCAATTTGGCAAATCTATTTCCTCTTTCCAAGCTATTCAATTTAAATTGGCAGACATGGCCTTAAAAATTGAATTGGCTCGTAATATGGTCTATAAAGCTGCCTGGCTGAAGGACAATGGAAAACCCTTCTCAAAAGAGGCGGCTATGTGCAAATTATATGCTTCCGAAATTTGTATGGAAGTAACTAGTCAGGCGGTTCAAATTCATGGCGGCTACGGATACATGAAGGAATATCAAGTGGAAAGAATGATGCGGGATGCCAAACTGCTCGAAATAGGTGAAGGAACATCAGAAGTTCAAAGAATGGTCATTTCGAGAATAATTGGTTGTTAAAATATTTTTGGAGATAAAAGAGGCATTTAAAAAGTATCTAGCCTCTTTTTACCTTTTTTTACAAAGATATCTGGATAAAGTATGTTTAGGACTTTTCCTTCTTTGGTTTTTAAAGTAAAATAATAGGTGTTTATAGACAATCTATTGTTTGAATGTTTATACATAAGGGAGGTTATTTCATGAAGCGGAATCCGATTATTCCTTTTGTCCTGATTATGGTTTTTGGAATCGTTTTAACGCTCGTATTGTCCTTCAAAGGTCTCGGTGACGCACGGGAACTGGCAAAGGGAACAAGTGGAACGAGCGGTGATAAAACGCAAACTGCGGCTACCAATCCGGAAGACATTTACAAGACAACATGTATTGCCTGCCATGGAGATCATTATCAAGGTGTAGTTGGCCCATCATTGCACGGAATCGGCAGCAAGTTAAGTAAGGCGCAAATTAAGCAAATTATTACTCAAGGACGAGGAAACATGCCTCCTGGTTTAGTTAAACCAGAACAAGCTGATGCAATGGCAGAATGGGTTTCAAAAATTAAGTAAAGTATCGAATGGTCCTTTGCATCTGTGAAGGACCTTTTTTATACTAGTACATAGCAAAGAAATAAAAGAGTGGTGGGACATTTGAATTCAGATAAATTATCAGCCAGGCTCGAAATGGTAGCAAAGTATGTGCCAAAAGGTGCAAGCGTTGCGGATATCGGGTCAGATCATGCATATTTACCATGTTTTTTAGTTAAGAATTTTGGCATTCCATTTGCTGTTGCCGGAGAAGTAGCAGAAGGCCCTTTTCAATCGGCTGTAAGAAACGTAAATGCCCAAGGACTATCAGATGTGATTTCTGTCAGGACGGGTGATGGACTTGATGTAGTTGGTCCTGATGAAGTGGAGTGCATTACGATTGCCGGTATGGGCGGAACATTAATAGCGAGTATTTTGGAAAAAGGCAAAGACAAACTGGGATCTGTGAAACGGCTTATCTTGCAGCCGAATATTCATGCACTTTCCATCAGAAAATGGTTTTTAGAAAATAATTGGGAACTTAAAGCCGAAGAAATTCTTGAAGAAGATGGGAAAATTTACGAGATTTTAATTGGAGAAAAAGGAGATGCAAAGAAACCATATGGAAACAATATGGACGCCGGTCTCCTATTTGGACCTTACCTTTCCAAAAGCCGTTCGGAAGCTTTCTTCAAAAAATGGTCTGCCGAGAAGAAGAATTGGGAACGGATCTACACCCAATTGGTGCATGCAAGTGAAACAGAAGAAGCTTCGGTGAAGAAGCAGGAATTATTAATGAAAATCAGATTGGCGGAGGGGGTTTTGGTTAATGAAGAATCCTAACGGTCATGAAATCATTCAATTATTTGAACAGTTTGCTCCGAAATCATTAGCTATGGAAGGCGATAAGATTGGCTTGCAAATTGGCAGGTTAAATAAAAAAATTGATCGAGTTATGATTGCACTAGATGTACTAGAAAACGTAATTGACGAAGCGATTGAAAAAAATGTGCAGCTGATCATTGCACATCATCCGCCGATTTTTCGTCCGTTAAAAAATGTTTTAACGGATACGGTTCAAGGGCGAGTGATTGAGAAATTATTGAAGCATGATATTGCTGTCTATGCAGCTCATACGAATCTTGATATTGCAAATGGCGGTGTCAATGATTGGTTGGCAGAAGCACTGGGGTTAGAGAATACTGAAGTGTTGGTTCCAACGGTTGATGTCAGTTTAAAGAAACTGGTTGTGTTTGTACCAGGCAGTCATGCAGACTTAATTCGTGAGGTTCTTGGAAATTCCGGAGCTGGTCATATTGGCCAATACAGCCACTGCTCTTTTTCAGCAGAGGGAACGGGCAGATTTCTACCTGGAGCTGAAACTTCCCCATTTATTGGTAAATCAGGAGAGCTTGAGGCAGTAGACGAGGTTCGCATAGAGACGATCGTACCGGAGACCCTGCTTAAAAGGACGATAATGGCCATGATTAAGGCTCATCCTTACGAAGAAGTGGCATATGATGTGTATCCTCTTGAAAATAAAGGAGAAGTACTCGGGCTTGGAAGAATTGGAAAAGTTAAAGAAATGACATTAGGGGAATTTGCAGAAAAAGTAAAAATTGCTCTCGAGGTCGACAGAGTCAGAGTTACAGGAGATTTACAGGCAAAAGTGAAAAAAGTAGCGGTCTTAGGCGGAGATGGAAATAAATATTTTACCAGTGCCAAATTTAAAGGGGCAGATGTGTATGTAACAGGTGATATATATTATCACACTGCACATGATGCCATGATGTTAGGGCTTAATCTGATTGACCCTGGTCATAATGTTGAAAAGGTAATGAAAAAAGGACTTGCGCAAACGTTGAAAAAAATGTGCCAGGACTCCGGTTATACAGTGGATATATTTCCTTCAGAAGAAGATACAAATCCTTTTCAATTTATATAATCAATTACAGATAAAAAGCGTAAAAACCGGTTGTGACCGGTTTTTACGCTTTTGTTTCCGTTTTTACTTTTGGAAGTATTTTGCTGAGAGGTACATTTTTTTTCCGCTGCCATGTGGAATCATTGTTTGGATCAAATTGTTCAAGAAATGTAATCACTTCTTTTGTAATAGGCGTCGGTGTAGAGGCTCCTGCTGTGACCGCCACTATTTTAGCATCTTTAATCCAATCAATATTCAATTCGGAAATATCAGCGATTCGATATGCTTTTGTACCTGCGATTTCCTCAGAAACTTGTGCCAGACGATTGGAGTTATTACTTTTCGGATCGCCTACCACAATCGTAACGTCTGCGTCTTTCGCTTGCTCTGAAACAGCTTCCTGTCTTATTTGGGTAGCATGGCAAATTTCATTATAAACCTCAACATGAGGATATTTTTCCTGCACTTTTTCCATGGTATCCGCCACATCCCACTGGCTCATGGTTGTTTGGTTTGTGACAATTAACTTATCATAATCAAGATTTAAGGCTTCTACGTCACTAGGCGTTTCTACCAGGTGGACCATATCAGGAGCTACACCCAATGCACCTTCTGGCTCTGGATGTCCTTTTTTACCTATATAAATAGTGTGGTAGCCATGCTGAGCTTTTTCGTGAATGATATCATGGGTCCTTGTCACATCAGGGCATGTGGCATCAAGTGTTACAAGGCCCTTCTTTTTCGCAAGCTCTCTCACTTCGGGAGAAATACCATGTGCAGTAAAAATAACGGTGCCTCCCTCAACTTTCTCCAAAATTTCCCTTCGATTATTGCCATCAAGTGTGATAATTCCTTCTTCAGCAAATGCATCTGTAACGTGTTTATTATGAACAATCATCCCTAAAATGTAGATGGGACGAGGTAATGATTTATCTAACGCGGCATTTCTTGCAATTACCATAGCATCAACAACCCCATAGCAATAGCCGCGCGGGGAAATCTTAATTACATTCATGAAAAGTCCTCCTAAAAGGAAATGGTTAATAACTATGTAATTATAATATAAAACGAACAGAAAAAATACAAAGATACATTTTTTTCGATAGGATCGTATAACTTTCGAATCAGGGAAAAGGCAGACAGAACTCTTTCTTCGACTTTAGATACTCACTTAGCTGGCCATTTTTCTTTAGAACACATAATAAAAGAATGCTGTTTTTCCAGCATTCTCTGTATATTAAATATATAATTTCGGAATTGAAGCTCCTTTTTGATGCTGGCTTTGTGATCTTGAACGAACTTGCATCGTATTATTTGCGGAAGTAGATTGTGAACTTCTCTTTTGAGAGCTAGTTTGTGAGCGCCTTTTTATGGTTTCTGATGCATGGGAGGTAGTTCTATTGGATGCAGTTGTTTTTTGCTCACTGCTTTCGGATGATTCTTCTGTAGCAGTATCAGAATTGCCGCTGCTGTCTTCTTCTGTTGTTTCATTGGAAGCATTTTTTAATCCGCGAAAAAGACTCCACATGGCTGGCAGGTTTTTCACAATAGGTCCATATTGTTGGATCATCGGTCCAATTGTTTGGGCTGTCCTTATAACCTGCTGTGTATTATTTAATATTCCTGAAAGGCCGCCGGGATTTGATAAAGATTGAAGTAAGCCGCCACCCCCGCCACCTGCCGCTCTGCCCATTCCCATCATCGCTCCAGGACCACCGGTTCCTCTGCCTATCCCCATCATTCCGCCACCACCGGCTGGATTGCCTCTTCCAAGAAGTCTTGAAAGTAAGCCGCCGCCCCCATTCATTTGCGGGCCGCCCATCATGGAGCCCATTCCGCCAAATGGATTTGCTCCTGGTCTCATCATCTGGCCTCCAACGCCAAATTGATTAGGACTGGAACCCATCATGGGGCTTCCGCCTCCAAATAGGCCTGGTCTCATTCCTCCTTGCATCGGGAGTCCTGGTCTTGGCATCATAATAATTCCTCCTTTCATAGTGCCTCTTGTTATAAAATATGCATTTATCTTGATTTGGTTTAGGTATAATACTCATGAAACATGCAATTTTAATGGTTTAAATCTTTAACGTAAGTAAAAGATGATAATGATGCTGGAGATTTGCCCGGAACTTTACTATAATAATCTGATGGAATAAAAAGTAGGAAGGACTTTTTACAAACAAATCAATTTTTATATAAGGAGTATTAAATGAAGGAAAATCGCTTTGAACAATTTAAATTTCAATCTTTTATTTTAGATTCATTAAATAAATTCGGATTTAATAACCCGACAGAAATTCAGGAACGTATGATTCCATTAGTTCTTAAAGGGGAAAGTGCTATCGGTCAGTCGCAAACAGGAACAGGAAAGACATTGGCATATGTTCTTCCCATCCTGGAGAAAATTCATCCTGAAAGACAGGAAGTACAAGCAGTTATTACTGCTCCTACTAGAGAACTTGCCTCGCAGATTTACCAGCAAGTTTTAAAAATTACAGAACAATGCGGGCCAGAGAAAGCAATCAGCGCCAAATTGTTTATTGGGGGAACAGATAAACAGCGGACCATCGAGAAGCTTAAGGTACAGCCACATATTGTGATCGGAACACCTGGGAGAATCAGCGATCTTGTAAATGATCAAGCCCTTTTCGTTCATACTGGGAAAATCCTAGTGGTAGACGAAGCAGATATGATGCTTGATATGGGGTTTATTGAGGATGTGGATAGAGTCGCTGCCAAAATGCCTGTTAGTTTGCAAATGCTTGTGTTTTCAGCAACCATTCCTGAGAAACTAAAGCCTTTCTTGAAAAAATATATGGAAAATCCAAAAGTGGTTCAAATCGAAGGGAAACGGAATACGGTTGAGAACTTGGAACATTATTTACTGCCTTCAAGGCATCGGAATAAAAAGGAGCTGGTTTTAGAAGCTCTTCATGCCTATAATCCTTATCTTGCCATCGTGTTTGCCAATACGAAAAGGATGGCTGAAGATTTGGCTCAATATTTAAACGAAAAAGGGTTGAAAGTTGGTCGGGTCCACGGTGATTTAACGCCAAGGGAACGGAAAAAAATGATGAAGCAGATTCAGGATCTGGAATTCCAATATATTGTTGCAACTGACTTAGCATCCAGAGGGATTGATATAGAAGGAGTTAGTCATGTTATTAACTACGAACTCCCTGCAGATTTGGATTTTTATGTCCATAGAGCCGGAAGAACTGCAAGAGCTGGAAAATCTGGAGTTGCCCTAACCATTTATGATCTCTCGGATGAAGATGCGCTTAATCGGTTGGAAAAAATGGGCATCGAGTTTAAAAATCTTGATTTGAAAAACGGGGAATTTGTTGAAATAGAAGCTCGAAATCGTAGAAAAACACGAGTTAAACAAGAAAATGAAACAGATCGATTAGCTAAATCCATTGTAAGAAAGCCAAATAAAGTAAAACCTGGCTATAAGAAGAAAATGCAATCAGAAATGGAGAGCATTAAAAAACGCCAGCGCCGCCTAAATCAGAAAAAGAAGTAAAGAATGGAGAGGTAAGGTATGTTAAAAATCGGTTCTCATGTATCAATGAGCGGAAAAGAAATGCTTTTAGCTGCCAGTAAGGAGGCAGTTTCATATGGTGCCAATACATTTATGATTTATACTGGCGCTCCGCAAAATACAAGAAGAAAGAAAATTGAAGACCTAAATATTGAAGCTGGCAGAAAACATATGGAAGCGAATGGGATATCCGAAATTGTCGTTCACGCTCCATATATTATCAATATTGGGAATACTTCAAATCCTGATACATTTGAATTGGGGGTTCGTTTCCTTCGATCCGAGATTGAACGTACGGAAGCAATTGGCGCAAAACAAATTGTTCTTCACCCAGGAGCACATGTTGGGGCAGGAACAGAGTTAGGTATTAAAAAAATCGTTGAAGGTTTAAATGAGGTTTTAACAGGAAAAGAGCAGGTTCAGATTGCGCTGGAAACAATGGCCGGGAAAGGTTCCGAATGCGGAAAGTCTTTTGAGGAATTGGCGATGATTATTGATGGGGTTAACTATAGTGATAAGCTGTCGGTTTGCTTTGATACTTGCCATACCCATGATGCAGGATATAATATCGTGGAGGATTTCGACGGGGTATTAAATGAGTTTGATAAAATTATTGGCCTCGATCGCCTTAAGGTACTCCATCTTAATGACAGTAAAAATGCAATGGGGATGAGAAAGGACCGGCATGAAAATATCGGGTTTGGCCACATCGGCTTTAAAACCCTTAATTATATTGTTCATCACCCTCAACTTGCAGATGTTCCAAAAATCCTGGAAACTCCTTTTGTTGGTGAAGATAAAAATAATAAGAAGCCGCCATATAAATTTGAAATTGAGATGCTGCGTTCTCAGGAATACGATGAGAACCTTCTTGATAAAATACTCCAGTCTTAATCCTGGAACACAAAAAGCTGTGCTAATGCACAGCTTTTTATGATTTTGTTAACTCTGTAAATAACTTATTGACATCGCGTGCAGTCTGCGGGCCTGCTGCTTTGGCAATTTCTCTTATTAATTTTGCCCTCTCTGAATCGGCAAAGATGTTAATTTTTTTTCCTCTTAAGTATTCGGCTATTTTTATTGCCTGCTGCCGATTAACCGTAATATTAAATTGGTTGGCGTACTTTAATAATTCATCAGCAGTAATGGTATTAATTTTATGGTTAATGATACTCTCAAAAATTTTCATCCTAACCACTCCTTCATGGTAATGTATGAAGAAGAAAGCGGAGTGTGACACTCGAGAGCATTCGCTTAAAATATAAAATCATCTGCCTTTACAATAAGAAAGAGCTATTGTATACTACTTGAAGTTAAATCGGAATGATTCTTAAAATTAAAGGTGATGGTAAGAACGATGCAAAATATTATTGAAATAAACCACCTCTATTACCGCTATGAGAAAGATACGGTTCTTGAAGATATCAGTTTGGCCATTCCTGCAGGGTCTTTTTTAGCTATTGTCGGTCCTAATGGATCAGGAAAGTCCACCTTACTAAAGTTACTTTTAGGATTGTTAAAACTGCAAAAAGGAGAAATTCTCTTATTCGGCCAAGAAATTAGTAAGTTTAAAGATTGGCAGCAGATTGGTTATGTATCCCAAAAAGCAAATTCCTTTAACACTGGCTTTCCTGCAACTGTTTTCGAAGTTGTTGCAAGTGGCTTAACGAAAAAACTTGGTTTGTTCACATTTTTTAAAAAGGATGATGCTGAAAAAGTTTTGAGCGCTTTAGATGCTGTTGGCATGAAAGGGTACAGGTATAGAAATATAGGCGAGCTTTCGGGTGGACAGCAGCAAAGAGTTTTTATTGCAAGGGCACTTGTGAGCGAGCCCAAAATATTAATTCTTGATGAACCTACAGTCGGGGTCGATGCCGAAAATGTTGACACGTTCTACGAAATGCTGGCAGATTTGAACAAAAACCAGGGAATTACTTTACTGCTGGTTACACATGATATTGGAACCATATCGGATCGAGTTTCACATGTTGCTTGCTTAAACAAACATTTACATTTTCATGGTGAAACAAATGAGTTTGAACAGTTAAGAACAGAAGGGTTATCGGTATTTTATGGACATAACGTTCATTTACTTTCCCATCAGCATGAACACGGAGGCGTTATAAAATGATTTCAGGGATTTTCCATTATGAGTTTTTACAAAATGCCTTTCTGACGGGCATGTTGATTGGGATTCTTGCACCGTTATTAGGTGTTTTCATTGTTGTAAGAAGACTCTCTTTAATTGCAGATGCTTTAAGTCATGTGACACTTTCTGGAATTGCCGCTAGTTTGCTGCTTGAAAAATACTTCGCTGCATTTTCAGGGTTAAATCCGTTATATTTAGGAATGGTCTTCTCTGTAGGGGGCTCATTGTTTATTGAAAAGCTTAGAAGCGTTTATAAACATTACCAAGAGCTGGCCATTCCGATTATTCTCTCCAGCGGAATTGGACTTGGGGTCATATTTATTTCACTTGCCAATGGTTTTAATACAGATTTATTTAGTTATCTATTTGGCAGTGTTTCTGCTGTGAGCAGAACCGATTTATTTGTGATATTGATTATTAGTATACTTGTGATCACAGTTATCATCTTATTATATAAAGAATTGTTTTTATTATCCTTCGATGAAGAATATGCTAAGGCATCGGGCCTGCCTGCTAAAAGCATACATTTTATCTTTATTATTATGGTGGCGCTTGTTATTGCAGCCTCGATGCGAATTGTGGGAATCATGCTTGTGTCATCCTTAATGACCTTACCGGTTGCTGCCAGTATCCGTATTGCGAAAGGCTTTAAACAAACGATTTTCTTATCTGTATTATTTGGTGAAATTTCCGTTCTTGGCGGGCTGTTTATTGCTTATTACTTAAATCTGGCACCAGGCGGAACGATCGTAATGCTTGCGGTTCTTATCTTAATCTTTTCCATTCTTTACAAAAAAATGATGATTAATCAATACGTGCAAAAGGGGGTCCAGTCAGATGAACGTCCATGAAGCTATTCAATATTTAAAAGAAAATGGATTTAAGCAAACCGGAAAACGCGAAGATATGCTGCAGTTGTTTGCTGATAGTGATAAATATTTAACTGCCCGTGATGTGTTTGACCAATTAAAGGATGACTATCCGGGACTTAGCTTTGATACGATTTATCGAAACCTTGCGCTGTTTGAGAATATGGGTATTTTGGAAATGACGGAATTGTCAGGGGAGAAACATTTTCGCTTTACCTGTTCCGGACACCATCATCACCATCATTTTATTTGTATGGGATGCGGCAAAACGAAAGAGATTGAATCATGTCCGATGGATGGTTTAAATGAAAGTTTAAAGGGATATGATATATCAGGACATAAATTTGAAATTTACGGACGCTGTCCTGATTGTTTGCAATAAAAACATGCTCAATAAAAAACAGTCTGCTAAAAAAAACGCAGACTGTTTTTTATTCACTTTTTATTATTAAGTGCTATTTTAACCAATTCTTAACCCAGTCGTTAGCTTCCCTCCAATTATAGACACGGATCACTCCTTGAGGAATTGGATCTTGATTATATGGAGTATTAAATAATATGACAGGTATTTGGCATTCTTCATGAATCATGACGGCATTGTCATGTTTATCTTCAAAGAAGATGTCTACCTGATGTTTTTTTGCTGATTCAATTTTATCATGTGAGCCGATTAATTCAATGTGATCGAATGTTAATCCATGTTTTTTAAACCACGATTCCGTTACTTCCATTAATTCTGCGCTCCGTGCACTGATAAAATACATTTCATGTATATTTTGCCATTGAGTTAGCACTGGTTTAGCTCCAAGAGCCAGAGGCGAATTTGCATAAATGATTGGTTCATTTTCTGTAAACCACTTTGCCAATTCTTTTTCGGAAACATTAACAAATGGGGTTAAATCGTACTGGGTTATATCCTCATAAGCAATATTGAGACCGAATGATTGATTTAAAAAAGGGATTAATGATTCTGGGCTGGTCACTGTGCCATCAATATCGATGCCGAATCTTTTTTTCAATTTTTATTCACCTTCAGTATTTTCTTTTTAAGACAAACATTAGCATAGTAAAAGTGATCGTAAGGTTAACAATAATAAATGCTCCTATTACGAAAAAGCGAGGGATGCAAATGGCAGATGAGAGAGACACGAAGGTACAGGAAGCTATGAGAAGTGCTATTATTGGGGAAGATATCCCCAATTCCCCTTCAGACATCAGGGAAAAAACAGCTTCAGAAATTGCAACACCTGTAACTACGCAAAGTTCCTTGTATAAAGAAGAAACTGCCGATGAAATCGGAGCCGCTGTTCCTTTGCATTCAGCCACAAGAGGGTATGAAGGTGCCTGTAAAGCAAATGTTCCGGCCGTTACTCGTCCATTACACTATAAGGAAGAAACGGCAGAAGAAATTGGGGCGTCTGTTCCCATCCATTCTGCAGTTCATGATTATAGAGAAGAAACTGCGGCAGAAATTGCTGCCCCTGTACCTATTGTTCGCGGACGGGATCGTGATGAAACCGATCTTTTCCCGGAAAAAGCTGCAGGCGGAACTGGTTTAGGAACTGTTGCGTTAGCATTATCGATTTTATCTCTGTTTGTTTTGCCTATTCTTTTTGGTGCTGCTGGCATAGTGCTGGGATTTGTTGCTAGAAACAGGGGCGCTAGAGCTCTTGGTGCTTGGGCAATCGGAATTGGAGCGGTATCGATTATTATCGGTATCTTTATTCTTCCGTTCTTTTAACAAATCCCAAAATAGGGGCAAAAGGGAAACCCGGTATATGTACCGGGTTTCTTTTACGCCTTTTGTTCAGCTGCTTTTTTTTGGAAATATTCTTCTGCCACAAGGTCGATTTCTTTTTTCAATTCTTCCACCATTTGAGCTTCAGGAACCTTGCGGACAATTTGGCCTTTACGGAATAATAATCCTTCACCACGGGCTCCGGCAATGCCGATGTCCGCTTCTCTAGCTTCCCCAGGGCCATTTACCGCACAGCCAAGCACTGAAACTTTAATTGGCGCTTTAATATGTTGAATGTATTCCTCAACTTCGTTTGCAATGCTAATGAGATCAATTTCAATCCGGCCGCAGGTTGGGCAGGAAATTAAGGTTGCAGCATTTGAGGATAGTCCAAACACTTTTAACAATTCCCTGGCAACTTTGACTTCTTCCACAGGATCCGCACTTAATGAGATCCTTAATGTGTTTCCAATCCCTTTGCTAATAATAGCTCCTAAACCAGCTGCACTTTTAACAGTTCCTGAGAAAAGTGTCCCAGATTCAGTGATGCCAAGGTGCAAAGGATAGTCAAATGCCTTTGCTGCTTTTTCATAAGCCTCAATAGCAAGATTTACATCAGATGCCTTCATGGAAACGATAATATCATAAAAATCCAGGTCTTCTAGGATTTTGATGTGGTGAAGGGCACTCTCTACCATACCATCAGCTGTCGGATAACCATATTTGTCCAGGATTTTCTTTTCAAGGGAACCGGCATTCACACCGATCCGAATCGGAATTCCGCGTTCTTTGGCTGCCTTTACTACAGCTTCAACCTTTTCGCGTCTTCCGATATTACCAGGGTTAATCCTAATTTTATCTGCTCCGCCCTCAATCGCTTTAAGTGCGAGTTTATAATCAAAATGTATATCAACCACAAGAGGAATATTAATCCTCTTTTTAATTTCCGAAATGGCATCAGCAGCACGTTCATCAGGACATGCTACCCGTACAATTTGACATCCTGCTTCCTCAAGCCGTTTTATTTCAGCCACTGTTGCCTCAACATCGTGAGTTTTAGTGGTTGTCATACTTTGAATGATGATTTCATTATTCCCACCAATGGTTAAATTGCCAACCTTAACAGGCCGGGTTTTGGTGCGATGAATAATTTCGCTCACAAGTCATTCGCTCCTTCTAAATGGATTCGAATATGGTAAAAACAATTCCACCCTATTGTATCAGTCCCTTGCTAATTTTGACAAGAATAAGGATATTTCTTCATTATTTTGAGTAATCGGGAAAATGATAAGTAGCTCCGATTTTAATTTTTTCGGCAGACTTGCCGGGATTTAATTGTTGAAAGTCTTCAATTAAATCGTTTATGGAAACAGGCAGTGATTTACCTAGTTTATGTTCGACAATTGATACAAGAGTATCCCCAGGTTTCACTTTTGCATCAAATGAGGGGAGCACCGGTTTTGTTTTTTCAACTACTACGGCATGGCTGTCTACTTTTTGGGCCGTTATGGCGGCAGGCAGTGTTCCAACTGTTAAATCAAAGTAAATAATATAGATAACAAGTGCTGCGAATAGAACTCCAAATAATTTCTTCATTGGATAAGCCTCCATATAGGAATGTTTGTACATTCCTATGCTTGTCCATTGTTTCTTAGAACTAGAAAAAGCATCCGTAAAGGATGCTTTAGATTTGATTTTTTGGCTTTGGAACTTCTTTTATTGCTAAAAGTAAAACGATAATCACAACAAACCAGTTAATGAGAAAGCTGTTAGGAACAGAGGTCTTAAGCAGCGACATAATGGCGAAAAAAACTGTAGGCAGTGTTTCACTGTAGGTAGCCATTCTCCACAACTGACGGTAGTTCAGGTTTCTTGCGGTCAGCTTTTTTAGAAGCAAACCGATCAGAGCAAGGACAGAGATTTCAATAAAGTTTGCCGCACTTGAAATTAGGTAAATGATGACCGAAATAACCGGTATAATGATTCCCCTCATGCTGCTAATGGAATCAATAAAGTGTAATAGATCCTTTTTTGTGATGTTCATCCCCTGCATCATGCCATATTGATATGTTTCCGTGTGATCTCCTGACGATACGACAAATTGATCCTTTAATAGTGCAATTGCATTATCTTCATTTTCTACTTCCCTAACAGAAACTGCACCTGTAGGATCAAGAATGAAAGTATAGTGGTCTTTATTTATGGTAATAGGGACCTTAGTGTCAGCTGAAAGCTGACCATTCTTAATTGTAAATGCTGGAGTCTCATCTTTAATGAATGATGTTGCTGAATCAAGTCCGGAAGTTAGCGTTTGACTGAAAAAAATGATGGAAGGAAGGACGGAAATTAGCGTGAGGAAGAAGACATATAAAATTGTTTTTCCGATTCCTTGAAAACGAAATATCGCAATATCCTTCGGCGAATAGATACTTTTATAAAATTGCGTAAAAATATTCATAATGACCACCTTTATATAGTTTCACCATTCTATTGTATCGTTTGGACTTGTAGTACACAAGAATGATGTGGAGGAAAAACCATGGTGATCGATCTAAAAAGAAAACTCTTCCTGCCTTTTAATTTATTCCACATATTTCGGAGGAGCAATTTTGACAATCTACCTGCTGTTTTAAATAAGTTAAGTTGTTAATGGTGAACTTTTGATTTTCATATGAGATAATGCCATTTTCTCGTAACTCTTTTAAGGCACGCTGAATGACTTCACGGGTTCCATATGTTAAATTCGCCAGTTCCTGATGTGTTAATGGTAAATCAATAAGAATTCCATCTTCTGTTACAACACCATAGGAGCTGCAGAGGCGGATTAGTATGGAGTAAAGACCGCCTTTCTTACCATTCATGATCAAATCCTGGCATTTCATTTGCGCTTTTAAATAACTAATGCTTAGCCATGTGACAAGAGCATTCATGGCATCTGGGTCGTTTAAGACAAAATCTTCAAAATGTATTCTTTTAATCACTAACAATTCACAATCGGTCAAGGTTTTTGCGTAAAATTGGTAGTGCGGATTCGCTTTAAAAAGCGGGTACTCCATTATTAATTCATTTTTATTCAAAATTTTCAATATAAATTCTTTACCATGCATATGTACTCTCCCAAGAGCAATACTCCCTTTTAATAAAAGATATACATTATGTGCGGGATCTTTTTCCAGAAATAATACAGTTTCAGCTTTTACTTTTTGAATCAGTTCACTGTCTTTGAAAAATTGAACCATCAAATGATAGATTGAATAGCCTGTATTTTGCATGAGCTGCCACTCCCTTTTCATCTCTACAGCTTGATTAAATGAAATTCCAAATTAGATGTCAATATTAAATTGGATAAAAATGGATGTAACGACAGCGGTGTATGACAAAAATCGTTGACAAATTGCCATTAAGTTGATTCATGACAATTTTTTGAAAGTTTATCAAAAGTAATATGTTTTGGATTATAGTTGAATAAAAGTCTTGTGGTCGGGGTAATTTAATTTGGGTGGAATGAAGCAAATTATTTGAAGCGTTTGCCTAACTTTGGTATCTTTTAATTACAAAGCTTCTAATGTACATAAAATTAAAATTTTTGTGCAGGAAAAGCTTAAGAATACAAGTTACATAGGAGGAATTTTCCATGGCATTTGAATTACCGAAATTACCTTATGCTGAAGACGCATTAGAGCCACACATTGACAAAGAAACAATGAACATCCACCACACAAGACACCATAATACGTATGTAACAAATTTAAACAATGCATTAGCAGGAAATGAAGAGTTACTTTCAAAATCAGTTGAAGAAGTAATTTCAAACTTGGATGCTGTTCCGGAAGCAGCCCGCACTGCAGTACGTAACAATGGCGGCGGACATGCAAACCATTCATTATTCTGGACTGTCCTTTCTCCTAATGGCGGTGGGGCTCCAACAGGTGAATTAGCAGATGCCATTAACAATAAATTTGGCAGCTTTGAAGCATTCAAAGAAGAATTTGCAAAAGCTGCGACTACTCGCTTTGGTTCCGGTTGGGCATGGCTTTCTGTAAATAATGGCGAATTGGAAGTTTCCAGCACACCAAACCAGGATTCTCCTTTAATGGAAGGCAAAACGCCTATTCTTGGCCTTGATGTTTGGGAGCATGCTTATTATTTGAAATATCAAAACAAACGCCCTGATTACATCGGCTCATTCTGGAATGTTGTAAACTGGGATGAAGTTTCTAAACGTTACAACGCAGCAAAATAAAAATAAGTGTAAGTTTGAAAAGGCAGCGGTCCATAAGCTGCCTTTTTTTTGCATAATAACCAGCTCCCTGATAAAGACTACCCATATACAAAGGGGAGTTATTTATGGCAAAAAGATTAAGATTTCTTGGTGAAGTGGAGTTAACTAAAGATTTATCGTTGTTGCTGATAATTGGTGGATTGTATTCTTTGAGTGTTGCGCTCTCCAATACATTTGTGAACATTTATTTATGGAAACAAACAGGAAGTTATACAGATATCGCTCTATATAATCTTTCCATTGTCGTATTGCAGCCGCTGACATTCATTTTAGCAGGACGATGGGCGAAAAAAATTGATCGTGTAATCGTTCTAAGAATTGGTGTTATTTTTTTAGCACTTTTTTACCTTATGGTTTTAATAACAGGAACAAGAGCCGCAGCTTATTTATTGCTTTTAGGCAGTGTCCTGGGGGTTGGGTACGGATTTTATTGGCTTGCTTATAATGTTCTAACCTTTGAAATAACAGAACCTGAGACTCGTGATTTTTTTAATGGTTTTTTGGGCATTTTGTCTTCTTTAGGCGGAATGATCGGCCCACTTGCAGCAGGTATGATTATTACGAGATTTGAAAAGTTTACGGGATATACCATTGTGTTTGGCCTTTCGCTTGGATTGTTTGCTTTGGCGGTTCTGTTGAGTTTCTTTTTAAAACGAAGGCCGGCAGAAGGTAAGTATTACTTTAAAAGGATTATCGAGGAGCGAAAACAAAATAAAAATTGGCGCCTGATTACGAATGCTCATTTTTTTCAAGGCTTGCGGGAAGGAGTGTTCCTTTTTGTCATTTCTGTTTTTGTCTATATTTCAACGGGAAGTGAAATGGCATTAGGAACATTTGGACTTTTGAACTCTGGGATTTCGTTTATAGCTTATTTCCTTGCATCTCGGTTTATTAAAAAGAACTTTCGGAAAAAGGCGATCCTTATTGGCGGGCTGATGTTATATGCAGCAGTACTAATCATAGTTTGGGAAGTGACCTATGTAAAGCTGTTAATCTACGCGTCCATTATTGCAATTGCTTACCCGCTGCTCCTTGTCCCTTATATGTCTACTACATATGACGTAATTGGAATTGGTTGGAAGGCGGCAGAAATGAGGATTGAGTATATTGTGGTCCGTGAAGTGTTTTTAAACATCGGCAGAATTGTCTCCATCCTTTCTTTCTTGGCAGCTGTCACCTGGTTTAATGAAGAGCAAAGCATACCTGTATTACTATTATTATTGGGTGCGGGACATACGTTGATCTATTTATTTATAAAAAGGGTGCAGTATCCCGCAACATCTTAAAGCGACAAGTTTAATACAACTTGTCGCTTTTTTCTATTTTAGGTATATTTTAGTAATTTTTAAATTGGTAAGGGTTCATCATAGCAAAAAAAACATTTATCTTATAAAATAGAGACTGTTATGTAAAGCCCCTGTAAAAAGGATGTGTTATTTTCAATTGGATAAAAAGAAAAAAAAGAAAAAGTCTCATGTTCCTTTTCGTTTGAACATGATCTTCCTTGTTGTGTTTATACTTTTTTCTGCATTAATTATGCGGCTGGGTTTCTTGCAAATCGTGTATGGTGATGAATACCAGCGGGAATTGAAGCGAACGGATGCCGTCACGGTAAGCAATACGGTTCCGCGAGGAAAAATGTATGACCGAAATGGAAATGTCATTGTTGATAATTCACCATTAAATGCGATCACTTATACAAGATCACAGAATACAACGCAGCAGCAAATGCTGGACACAGCTGAAAAGCTGGCGAAGTTGATCAGCATCGACACATCGAAGATTCGTGATCGCGATAAGCGGGATTTCTGGTTAATTAAGTATCCTAAAAAAGCCAGTAAATTAATTACCAAAGCTGAACAAAAAAAATGGGATAGTAAGAAAGTCTATCAAATGCAGCTTCAAAGAATCCCGGCATCCGAGTTGAATTTTTCAAATGAAGAATTAAAAACAATTGCGATTCTGAAGCAATTTAATAGCGGTTATGCTTTAACCCCGCAAATTGTTAAAAATAACAATGTGACACCTGAGGAATTTGCTGCAGTAAGTCAAGACTTAGAAAATCTCCCAGGTGTTGACACTACCACTGATTGGGACCGAAAATATGTTTTTGGCGATACATTGAAATCTGTTTTAGGGAATGTTTCTTCCGCTCAAACCGGCTTGCCGAAGGACTTGGCTGAACAATATCTGGCACAGGATTACAGCCGAAATGACAGAGTGGGTACAAGCTATATTGAACAGGAATATGAAAATGTATTACATGGGCAAAAAGCCGAAGTGAAAAATATAACGGATCCATCTGGGAAGGTTATATCCACACAAGTTGTTAACGAAGGACAAAGAGGGGACGACCTTGAACTGTCGATTGATATGGATCTTCAGCAGCAATTGGAAAAAATCGTTGAAGGCCGTATGTGGCAGCAAAAGCAAGATCCGAATTCTGCCCTTTTAGACCGGGCTTACGTTGTGGTCATGGACCCACATACAGGGGAAATCCTTTCATTAGTTGGTAAGAAAATTGTGACGGATGCTAATGGCAAAGAAGTGATGCAAGATGATGCTCTGGGGACTTTTACCACATCATATTCGGTCGGCTCTGCAGTAAAAGGTGCGACTGTCTTAACCGGATATCAAACTGGTGCGATTCATCCTGGATCCGAACAATTGGATGAACAGTTAAATATTAAAGGAACACCACTTAAGAAGTCATGGAAAACGTTTGGTTTAATTAACGATTTAACGGCACTTCAAGTTTCATCCAACGTTTATATGTGGAAAACGGTTATTGCCATGGCCGGTGGTCAGTATGTACCAGGTAGGCCGCTGGATTTAAATATGAAAACCTTTGATACACTGCGAAATTATTTTGGTGAGTTTGGTCTGGGGGTAAGAACTGGAATTGATTTACCAAATGAAACACCTGGGGTACAAGGTGCAGGAAGAAAACCTGGAAATATGCTTGACTTAGGCATTGGACAATATGATCTGTATACACCTTTACAATTGGCACAATACGTATCGACGATTGCGAATGGCGGTTATCGGATGCAGCCGCATATTGTCAAGGAAATTCGTGAACCTGATAGCACAAGTAACCAGCCGGGATCAGTTATTCAAGAAATTGAACCAAATGTCCTCGATCGAATCGATATGAAGGATTCTTGGATTCAACGTGTTCAACAGGGGTTTCATATGGTCATGCAACCTGGCGGTACGGCATACAGTTATTTTCAGGGGGCATCTTATGACCCTGCAGGAAAAACGGGAACTGCACAAGCTTTCTATTATGGATCGGACCGGAGTAAATGGGGCACAGATGTTATTAATACAAGTCTTGTGGGCTTTGCACCATTTAATAATCCTGAAGTGGCCGTTGCAGTTCTTGTTCCTTGGGCCTATTCAGGCACTGGTACACCTTTAGCTGATTTACTTGGTAGTGATGTATTTAAAGCTTACTTTGATCTAAAGAAAGCCCGTGAAACAAACGGAACTACATCTACTGCAAATTCAGCAGCGAATTCCGCTAATCAAACAAGCGGTCAATAAGAATGGAAAACACTTGTCTCTTTTGAGATGAGTGTTTTTTTTATAAAAAAATTTAAATCGAGCAATCTAAAGTTAGATGATTGAAATGTAATGAAAATGCAAGCAAGGGGATATCGCAAATATAAATATTTTATGCCCCAAAATGATTTTTGTTATGCAAATTTACAAAACCTTTACATTGGGTTAAAACAGGCTTTACAGTTCAACGTTAATATAAAACATGTAAGGCAAAGACATAAACCACCAAAATTCTTAGGGGGAATTAAACAAATGAAACGTTTGAAAAAATTTGGCCTTCCTGCAATGATGGCATCATTAATGATCGTGATGGCTGCATGTGGAGGCGGAGCATCTACAGACAAGTCTAATCAAGGTGCTTCTAAAACTACTCAAACAAAAGAACTTTCCGGCCAATTAGTCATTTCTGGTTCAACAGCATTACAGCCATTAGTTGCAGCTGCTGCTGAAGAATTTATGAATAAAAATCCAAAAGTTAGCATTCAAGTGAATGGCGGAGGTTCTGGTACAGGCCTTTCCCAGGTTTCCCAAGGTGCAGTGCAAATTGGTAACTCCGATGTTTTTGCAGAAGATAAGAAAATTACTGGTTTAACTGATAATAAAGTGGCAGTAGTCGGAATGACTGCAGCTATCAATCCTAAAGTGGGGATTAAAGACATTAAAAAAGCGGATTTAATCAAAGTTTTCACTGGAAAAATTACAAACTGGAAAGAGCTTGGCGGCGCTGATCAAAAAATTACCCTTGTTAACCGTCCAGAATCTTCAGGTACTCGTGCGATCTTTAATAAATTTGCATTAGATGGTGCAAAACCTGCAGAAGGAATTACCCAAGATGCTTCTAATACGGTTAAAAAGATTATCAGCGAAACACCTGGAGCAATTGGTTACCTTGCATTCTCTTATCTAACTGATAATTCAGTAACACCTTTGTCAATTGATGGTGTAGCACCAACAGCTGAGAACGTGCAGTCTGGTAAATTCCCGGTTTGGGCATATGAACACATGTATACAAAAGGTCAACCAACTGATCTTGAAAAAGCGTTTCTTGATTATATGATGAGCGATGAGGTTCAAACAGGTTTAGTTACCAAACAAGGATACCTCCCTGTTAGCAAAATGCAAGTACAACGCGATGCTCAAGGTAATACAACGAAAAAATAAGAATGAATCATAATTGAAGAGGGTAAATGCTCGAGGGCATTTACCCTATTATGACGTAAAATAGGGGTGTCTTACTTTTTATGGAAAAATCTATTCCAGCAAAAGCCAGATTATTGAAATCTGAAAAAAATTGGATGAACGGTGAAGTCAGAGGGAAAATCATTGTTTTCTTATGTGCAATTATCATGATTTCTGCAACAATTGCTATTACCATCTTTCTTGCTACAAAGGGGGTGCAATCATTTACAAAAAATGGTGTAAGTCTTATTGAGTTCTTAACCAGTAAGCAATGGAATCCTGCAGATCCGGCAAAGCCTTTATACGGTGCGCTGCCTTTTATCGTAGGTTCATTTGCTGTTACGTTTTTATCTGCATTAATAGCAGCACCTCTAGGTATTGGCGGGGCTATCTTTATGACAGAAATTGCGCCTTCATGGGGGAGAAAAATTTTACAGCCTGTCATTGAACTTTTAGTAGGTATTCCATCTGTTGTTTATGGATTCATCGGGCTTACAGTATTGGTACCATTTGTGAGGACACATATTGGCGGACTTGGATTTAGTTTACTTTCAGGAATGATTGTACTGTCGATCATGATATTACCGACCATTACGACTATTGCAACTGACGCGATGAGTTCACTGCCAAATACTCTGCGTGAAGGCTCTTTCGCTTTAGGGGCAACCCGTTGGCAAACGATACGAAGAGTATTAATACCGGCAGCGCTGCCTAATTTATTGACTGCGATCGTCCTTGGTATGGCTCGGGCATTCGGAGAAGCTTTGGCTGTTCAAATGGTTATCGGTAACGTGAAAGATATGCCGCACAGCCTTTTGGATGCTTCCGCAACATTAACTACAATTATTACGCTGGATATGGGTGAAACAACGTTCGGCAGCCCTGAAAATAATATTCTTTGGGCTATGGGCTTATTGCTGTTAATTATGTCGTTTGCTTTTATTCTGTTGATCCGCTATTTGTCATCAAGGAGGAAAATCTAATGAATTCAAAAGCAGCCGATCGGGTTGCCACCGGCGTTTTTATTGCCATAGCCCTTGTCATTGTTGCCATTTTGGCTGGTCTTTTATCTTTTATCCTAATCAATGGACTTAAGCATATTTCCATACATTTTCTAACCACTCCTTCCAGTAATTTGCTGGCTGGCGGAGGAATTCGTGACCAATTATTTAATTCGTTTTATGTTCTCTTTGTCACCATGATTATTACGGTCCCGATCGGAGTTGGCGGCGGCATTTATATGGCTGAATACGCAAAGCCAGGAAAATTAACGAATTCCATTCGTTCCTGTATCGAAGTCTTGGCTTCCCTTCCTTCTATTGTCATTGGGATGTTTGGATTATTAATGTTTGTAACATTAACAGGTTGGGGATACACCATTATTGGGGGGGCGCTTGCTCTTACAGTATTTAACCTGCCTGTTATGGTAAGGGTCAGTGAAGATGCCATCCGTTCCGTTCCGCGTGACCAAAAGGAAGCCAGTCTTGCCCTTGGGATTACCCATTGGCATACGATTAAAACGATCATACTTCCGAGTGCTTTCCCAACCATTTTAACAGGTGCTATTCTTGCAGCAGGAAGAGTATTTGGTGAAGCAGCAGCCCTATTGTTTACAGCAGGACAGTCAACTGGGAGACTGGATTATACCGATTGGAATCCTTTGTCACCGACATCGCCACTAAATTTATTTCGTCCAGCTGAAACACTGGCTGTTCATATTTGGGCCGTAAACACACAAGGCTTAATCCCGGACGTAAAAGATGTTGCAAATGGTTCATCCGCTGTTTTAGTCCTTTCTGTATTAATTTTTAACTTAATGGCCAGATGGCTAGGCAGTCTTATTCATAGAAAAGTCACGGCTACAAAATAAGAAAAGGGTGAAAAGAATGGTAACAGCCATGAAGGAAAAAGAAACTGTGGAGCAAACGACCGAGATGAATACTCCAATCCCTAGTGAACATATTTTAAATGTCAATAATCTGGAGATTTTTTATGGGGAAAAACGCGCAGTAAATGGTATTTCATTGGATATCGAAAAAAACTCAGTTACGGCCCTTATCGGCCCGTCCGGCTGCGGTAAGTCAACCTTTTTGCGCAGTATAAACAGAATGAATGATCTTATTCCGGGAGCGCGGGCTGAAGGAGAGATCTTATATGAGGGGCTAAATATATTATCAGACCGTATAAACGTGGTTGCCTTAAGAAAAGAAATTGGGATGGTATTTCAAAAGCCAAATCCGTTTCCAAAATCAGTTTATGATAATATCACCCATGCCTTAAAATTTTCTGGAATGAGAAAGAAAAGCCAGTTAGATGAAATCGTAGAAGAAAGCTTAAGGAAAGCGGCATTATGGGATGAAGTCAAAGATCGGCTTCACAAATCCGCTCTCGCTCTTTCAGGGGGACAGCAACAACGCCTATGTATTGCCAGAACCATAGCAATGAAGCCGACAGTTATGCTTCTAGATGAACCATCTTCTGCACTGGACCCCATATCTAACGCAAAAGTTGAAGATTTGATTGTAGAACTTAAGCAGGAATATTCCATTGTCATAGTTACTCATAATATGCAGCAGGCTGCTCGGATTTCAGATAAAACGGCCTTCTTTTTAAGCGGAGATTTGATTGAATACGATGTGACTGAAAAGATTTTTACCAATCCTGCTGAAAAGAAAACAGAAGAATACATCTCAGGACGGTTCGGATAAGGGGGAAATCTGATGTCGATATTAACGGTTAGCAGAGAGATTTTTCAAATTAATGACTTGAATTTATGGTATGGGGATCACCATGCATTAAAAAATATAAACTTTCCTATTACCAAAAAAGAAGTTACCGCGATGATCGGACCATCCGGGTGTGGGAAATCTACATTTATTAAAACCTTGAATTTGATGATTAATATGGTTCCAAATGTGAAAATGACCGGTGAAATCAATTATAATGGCCAAAATATTTTAAATGAAAAAGTGGATCTCGTAGAGCTGAGAAAAAATGTGGGAATGGTATTTCAAAAGGGGAATGTTTTTCCGCAATCTATATACGATAATGTTGCCTATGGACCAAGAATCCATGGAACGACTAAAAAGGCTCATTTAGACGAGATTGTTATCAAATCACTTATGGATGTGGCATTATGGGACGAAGTAAAGGATCGGCTGCATACACCTGCTTTAGGGCTGTCTGGCGGGCAACAGCAAAGACTTTGTATTGCCAGGGCGCTTGCTACCAAGCCGGACGTGTTATTAATGGATGAACCGACTTCGGCTCTTGACCCGATTTCCACATTAAAGATTGAAGAATTAATTTTAGAACTGAAAGAAAAATATACCATTGTCATCGTCACCCATAACATGCAGCAGGCATCGAGGGTATCGGATAAAACGGCGTTCTTCTTAATGGGAGAACTGGTGGAATTGGATGCAACAGGGAATATCTTCTCACGTCCATCAGATAAGCGTACGGAAGACTATATTACGGGCAGATTCGGCTAATAGGGGTGTTAATATGCATACAAGATCTAATTTTGATAGCAATTTAAAGCAGCTAAAAGATTTATTATTGGATATGGCCAGAAAAGCAGAAGATGCGATTAAGGAATCCATCGATGCACTGATTAAGCAAGACATTGATAAAGCAGAAGCGATCATCAATGGGGACAATGTGATTGATCGATTAGACCATGAAATAAATGAAAAAGCCATCGTCCTCATAGCAAAAGAAGCACCTGTTGCAGGAGACTTGCGAAAAATTATTGCTGCTTTGAAAATTTCTTCCGAAGTGGAACGTATAGGCGATATGGCTGTCAATATTGCGAAGTCAGCCATTCACATTGGTACAGAAAAACATATTAAAGAGATCGTAGATATTCCTAAAATGATGGATCTCGCCTTGGATATGCTGACAGACTCTTTAACAGCCTTCTACTCTGAAGATATTGAACTTGCCAAAAGATGTGCAGAAAAAGATGATCAGGTCGATGAAATGTATGGAAAATTAATCAGGGAACTTATGGGGTATATTAAGCAATATCCAAATAATATAAACCAGATTACCCAGCTGTCTTTCGTCGCAAGGTATATAGAAAGACTGGCTGACCATACTACCAATATTTCCGAAAATGTTATTTTTCTTGTAACCGGAAAACGCTATGACTTAAATTCATAAACAAAAAAAGATGGGGCATGGGCTTCATCTTTTTTTGTTTAAATTCAATATGATTTAACATTTTCGTGATAAGGAGTGAAATTATGGAGAGGATTGCAGCAGCCTAGCTTCACAGTTATTTGTTAAAATAAGGAAAAACAAAATCCGACAATTTGTGTTTATTGTGCCATTAAGGATCCAGTGTTACGATAAAAATAGCAACTATTAGGAATAAGAATGTATTTTGTGGCATATAGTGATAGTTTTGATTGGAGGAACCGATGTTAAACGAAATAATCATCCATAGGAAAAACAGTAGCGGAGAGGATCATGAAAAGGAAGTACATCCTTCCGTTCATATAGCCCCATTCAATGAAGGGATGCGGCTGTTGCTTGTTTCCCCGCAAAAAATACGAGTATCATGGCCCGTTTCCGAACTCCCTTTCAATATTTTAGCAGTTTATTTTCAATTGAAGGCAGAAGAGCTTGTGACCATTCTAAGAATTTATGATGTTACGGATATCTGCTTCACGGGAAATAATGCCCATTCCGTTTATGAAATGGCAGTTCCCTATCAAAAGGGAGAATGGTATGTCAAAGGACTGCCACAACACCGCCGTTATATTGCAGAATTAGGTATTTATCTAAATAAGTTTGATTTTTTCCCTTTTTATAGATCCCAATGTATTCAAATTCAATCAAATGAATTTCTTATTGAAAATGAAACTGCTCAGGACCTAATCGCTAATCATATCGAAGATGCAACCCCAAAATGGCAGAAGCTAGTAAGTACGTACAGCTATTATGGAGTACCGGCAAATATAGGGGGGAAGTAATGAATAAACAAGAATTCTGCACAGATCTAAATATAAAACATGAGATAGTAAGTAATAAAAAAAGATCCATTCTTATGTTTAGTTGGGAATACCCGCCAAATGTAATAGGTGGACTTTCCAGACATGTTTATGGCCTGTCCGTTCATTTGGCAAAATTAGGGCATGAGGTTCATATCGTAACAGCCGGACAAAAGGATTTGCCCACCTTTGAAGTTGAAAATGGAGTAAACGTTCATCGGGTGACCCCTATTAATGGACAGGATGAGAATTTTCTGGCATGGATCGGAGGATTAAACCAGGCGATGGCTTTCAAAGCGGAATGCTTAGCTTTGGAGATGAAGTTTGATTTGATCCATGCTCATGACTGGCTAGTCGGCACAGCTGCCATTGTTATCAAAGATATGCTGGGGATTCCTCTACTTACTACCATTCATGCAACTGAATATGGAAGAAATAATGGGATTTACAATGAAATCCAGCGGTTCATCCACGAAAAAGAGCAGCAATTAATTCAACGTTCTGACCAATTAATTGTTTGCAGTGAATATATGAAGGATTCGCTTTTCACTATATTTAAAGAAAAAATAAAAAATATATCTGTCATTCCAAACGGAGTCGATCATCCAGCGGATTTATTAAAGGTTTGTGATGTGTTTCCAAAAATAGCCCAAAGAAAATATATTTTTTCTATTGGACGAATGGTAAGGGAAAAAGGTTTTGAAACTATCATCAGTGCTGCAGAAATTGCAAAGGAAAAAGGACTGGATTATTACTTTGTCATTGCTGGAAAAGGGCCAATGCTCGATCATTACCGCCATCAAATCGCAGCAAAAAAATTAGATGCATATGTCGATTTCATCGGCTATATCACAGATGATGAAAGAAATGCTCTTTTAAAAGAATGTGAATTGGTGGTAATTCCTAGTCTTTATGAGCCATTCGGAATAGTAGTTCTTGAAGGAATGATACTTGGTAAGCCTACCATTGTCTCCAAAACAGGCGGTTTGAAAAAGATAGTCGAGCATCTACATACCGGCTTACTGATGGTACCAGGAGATCCCAACAGCTTGCTGGAGCAGATCGAGTTTTTAATGAATAACCCAGATCAGGCAAAGGAAATTGGACGATGTGGCAAGGAAATGGCACAAGACAAGTACGGCTGGAACCGAATTGCTTTTGAAACAGCCAAGATTATGGAAGATATGATATGAATGAACCCAGTTGTGGAAAAAAATAATTAAAAATAAAAAGGTGTGAGCCGATGGAACGTTTTATCGAAACTGAAAAAATGATTCAATATGCAAAGCATCGGCCCCAAAGAGAGTTTCCTCCTTTTATTCCAGGGATATGGATAAACGGGAAATATTTTTGGCTGCAAAATCAATCGGAGAAAGTATTTTTTGAAGAATCCCTTATGATTAAAATAAAGCAGCAGCAAGTTCACTCCAAAATTCGTTTTTTCAATATCTATGTAAGTAACCATGGAAAAGAAGTAAAACAAATCAAATTGTTGGGAATGTACCTTCCTTTAAATGTCGAACAAAACCTTTTAACTTTTATTTCACCTGTAGAAAACAGAATTTATCATTATGCCAATCAACATGTTTTTCTTATGAATGCTCATTATCATGGAAATGGAATAAAAGAATACACGACGATCCAGCTGTGGAATGCTTTTACAGACCGGATTTGGAGCTCCGTAAAAGAGGGCAGCTTAATGTATCAGCCGATGTCAAAAGGGCTTGCAGCGAGTATTTTTGCTATTAATATGAATGTTCAGCCGCATGAAACGAATAAATTGTGCACTTGGTCTATAAATGGTTCAAAAAAAAGTGAATTACTAACATTAGAACGTGCACTTTTTAAAAACATACTAGCAATTCCGTATGAAAAATGATATTATAGAAAAGTCGTATGATTTTTACTAGCTTAATGTTTGGAGGGAAATAACATGCGTGTAAATATTACGTTAGCCTGCACTGAATGTGGAGACCGAAACTATATTTCAAACAAAAATAAACGTAACAATCCGGATCGTCTTGAGCTTAAAAAATATTGCCCAAGAGAAAAACGTACAACTGTACACCGCGAAACAAAATAAACAGCAGGGCTGCCCTGCTGTTTTTTTGTTTTTTTATGAAAGGAGACTCGAGCAAAATTATGAATAAAAACTCCATTCGTAATCAAATGAAAGAAACACTTGCCCATCTGGCCAAACCAATTTATGAGGATTATTCTTATAAAATCGCCAGCAGACTAGCAGAACAAGCTGAGTGGCAACAGGCGAAAATAGTGGGAATTACGATTTCAAAGTTTCCTGAAGTTGATACCTATCAGATTATTCGGAGAGCATGGGAATTAGGGAAAAAGGTAGCGGTACCTAAATGCATCCCAAAGGAAAAAAAGCTAGTCTTCCGGGAATTAACAGAGTTTTGCCAGCTTGAATCGGTATTCTATGGACTCTTTGAACCCATTCCAGAAATAACAGAAGAGATTGCCGCAAATCAGATTGACTTATTAATTGTCCCTGGATTAGCTTATACAAAAGAAGGATATCGACTCGGATTTGGCGGCGGGTATTATGATCGATTTTTGGGGAATTTCCCAGGGCATACATTATCACTGGCTTTCAACGAACAGGTTGTTCAGCATTTTCCTGTTGAAAAGCATGACATCCCTGTTTCAAAACTGATTACCCCCACCGAAATCATTGAAATTAGATGTTCAGAACATTTTAAATAACACAAAATACAGTAAACCAAATTCATATGTATTTTTCGTTAGAAAAAGGTTGAATGAGAACATGATTTCCATTAAAAAAACATATTCTAATTTTGAATGGGATAAGCAGGAGGGATTGTTTTGAAAAACCGGGTAAATAGAGTTGCTGTTATTGGCACTGGCTTTGTTGGGTCAAGCTATGCGTTTTCCTTGTTAAATCAAGGGATAACCGAAGAGCTGGTTTTAATTGATTTAAACCAAACAAAAGCGGAAGGGGATGCCATGGATCTAAATCATGGACTTCCATTCGCACCTGCACATACAAAGATTTGGTATGGAAGTTATGATGATTGCAGCCAGGCGGATGTTGTGGTCATTACAGCAGGTGCCAATCAAAAGCCGGGTGAAACTCGTCTTGACCTTGTGGAGAAAAATACAAATATATTTGAAGGAATTGTTAACGGCATAATGGCAAGTGGATTTGATGGCATTATCGTCGTTGCAACTAATCCTGTAGATATATTAACCTATGTTGTTTGGAAGTTCTCGGGTCTTCCCAAAGAACGAGTTATCGGTTCTGGTACTATTTTAGATACAGCCCGGTTCCGTTTTTTACTTGGAGATCATTTTAATGTTGATGCACGTAATGTTCATGCTTATATTATTGGCGAACATGGAGATACAGAGCTCCCCGTATGGAGCCATGCAGACATTGCCGGAGCTTCTATAGCTGAATGGTCCAAAAATAAGACAGGATTTAAACAGGCGGACCTGGATGAAATCTTCATAAATGTACGAGATGCTGCCTATCATATTATCGAAAGAAAAGGTGCAACCTATTATGGCATTGCCATGAGCCTTGCGCGATTAACAAAAGCAATCTTGCAAAATGAAAATGCTGTCCTCACCGTTTCTGCCTATCTTCAAGGAGAATATGGGCAAGATGATATATACATTGGTGTGCCAGCGGTTGTAAACCGTAAAGGTGTCCGAGAGATCGTTGAGCTCGATTTAGACAATAAGGAAACCGAACAATTTACGCATTCCGTTGAAGTTTTAAAGAAAACGATGGCGCCAGTTTTTAAGAAATTCCAATAACCTGAAAAGGATTCCTTAATGGATCATTCGTTACCTTTTATGGAAAAAGGATGGATAAAATTCGGAGTAGTTTCACAGAATAAAAACAGGAGGGATGAATATGTCTCGGATGTTAACTTCTATTTTCATGATTGGATCAATTGGCTACTTTGTTTACCGCTATCGTTATCGAATTATCAATATCATGCTTGGATCAAGTTGGATGCGGAGGATGGCGGTCGGTTCGATAATGAGTATGCCTGGTGTAAAAAGGAAAATGATGCAGTCAGTATTTGGAGGACCATCTGAATGGTGAAAACCACAGATGGTTTTTATTTTGAGTTCATGTTCCTACTTCGTTTATAATAAGGCTATGTAAAATAACATTGTTGATATATTCACACTGTGGTTGGAGCGGAAATCAACAGCCAAGGTTAACAGTGCTTATAATAAACAAGGTGAACCTGGATTTTTTATAGAGAAAGCAGGGGAGAAATGGATAATAAAGAAGCGTATAACTTTTGGACACTGGCCCATACATTTATAAATGACCATGGTTATCGTATGATTCAGCTATTTGAGAATCAAAAAGAACTATGGCTGGAAAAGCTGGAAAATCGAGATGCCCCCATTATTAGAATGTTGCTCCATAATATTGATTGGAGTAATGCGATGCAGCGGGATATAGAATTTACAGCTGCCAATGGGGAGAATGTTCGCAAACAGTTAAACCGGAATAAATTACATATGATCAATATTTATATTAGTGAATTACCGCCTGTAGATGAATACGAATATAGGCTTGCAAAACCATATCTCTTTTCAGAGGGTGGCAGGACGGAAGTAAGTTCCTTTTTGTTTTCTAAAGATATGTATGAAAAAGAAATGGAACGTCTTTCTGAAAGGTTAGGAAAGAAGATTTTCATTCCTGTTCAGGATCATTCATACTTAGATGAGGAGGTTGAAACATTAAAAAGAGCAACACTTGAACAAGCTGTTAATCGAATAAAGGATGAGCGAGCTATTCTGATGAATAGCAAACCTTTTTTTACCTATGTTTTTATATTCATAAATGCGGCTGTTTTTTTATTGGAACAATTAAACGGCGGCAGTACCAACTCATTAACGTTAGTTAGATTCGGTGCAAAGGTAAATGATCTAATTTATGAAGGAGAATGGTGGCGGTTTATTACTCCTATCTTTCTTCATATTGGCTTCTTGCATTTGGTCATGAACACACTCGCTTTATATTATTTGGGGGTAACTGTTGAACGTATATTTGGGAATATCCGATTCCCGTTTATCTATTTGTTTGCTGGATTTACTGGTGTACTTGCAAGCTTTCTTTTTAGTAATAGTCTTTCTGTAGGTGCAAGCGGAGCCATTTACGGCTGCTTTGGGGCCTTGCTTTATTTTGGAGCGACTTTTCCAAAATTATTTTTTAGGACAATGGGGACAAACCTCTTTGTCGTCTTAGGGATTAATCTTATTTTTAGTTTTTCCGCGGCTGGAATCGACAGTGCCGGCCATATTGGCGGATTGGTTGGCGGTTTCCTCGCAGCAGGAATAATCCATTTTCCGAAAAAGAGGAAGCTGTTATATCAACTTTTCTTTTTAATAGTGTCCATTGTGAGTGTCTATGGTGCTTTGACATTTGGTTTCGGTCATTCAATAAATGGGTAAAAATATTAATCAGAAGTAGGAATGTTCTGGCGGAGAAGAATCGGCTCTCCATTTGCTGTTTCAGTTAGCACTAAGAGGTGACTTTTATTTTTCGCCAGTAAAATAAGCGGGATGGTGCTGCCTATAGGGCTGACAATTGAACCATCCTGTTTTTTTATGCCAAGAAAGTAATTTTTATAGAGGCCTTCCCAAAGCCGTCCGAGAATATTCGCTGATTCCTTTAATGAATATCCAGGTAAAGGGGTCTTTAAAATATGGTTAAAATCATTTAACGGATAGGCTTGATATTGCTCAAGTGGAATCGAAAAGTATCTGACACCCTTATTCCAGCTGAATTGAAGCATGCGTTCAGTCTGTTGTGTCAAATTTTCCTGCCACCTTTCTTCCTCAGAAGTTTTGGCAGTTTTAAATGAAAAGATTCTTTGCTGAGATTCTTTAATTACATATAAATGATCTTCGGAAATTGCTTGAGAACTAAAAATTCGTCCTCCCTTTTCATGAAGCTCAGCATGATGAAAGGTTATGGATTGGTAATAAGAATTGCGGGGGGGAGTTATTGGTTTTTCTTGGGTAAGAGTACTGGTATTTTCCGTCCATCTTCCCACCTCGTCACTTAGACGTCCATTGGCGAATAATAATCCGGCATCCTGCCGTAAATAGGCCTTTCGATCAAGTGTAGAACTAATTTTCCAATCAATTGTTTGTCCAGTTTGCTTTAGTGATGTTTCAGCTGTTTTATAGGTTACATTTTGATCTATGGGGAAAAAGGTAATGCTTTCAATTGCTTTTGGTATTTGAAAGTAGCTGATAACAAATGCTAGTAAACAAATAACTACGCTGATCGCAAGGTATTTTAATTTTTTCAAGGTTTCGTCACCCTTCCGTGCTTAAAATAGATTTGATTGTCCCACTATTGTTATATGGAGGCATTTCATAAGTAATGACAAGAAAAAATACTGGGTAAATCATTTATATAAAAATGAAAAAATAGAAAAATGAATTGGTTGAAAATTTATCTTGAGGACAAATTTGGCATAGGTTATACTTTTGATTGAAAAGGTTTATACAATTAGTTTTTTACATAGGAGCGGGGATCCCCGAAATGAAAACGGTTTATGATATTCAGCAATTTTTAAAGAGCTTTGGAACAATTATATATACAGGCGACCGGCTTGCGGATCTTGAATTAATGGAAACAGAGCTTCAGGACCTGCAGCATTCACAGTTAATGGAACAAAGAGATTTTGAAATGGCACTTTTAATCTTGAGACAAGAAATTCAAACATTAAAAGATAAACAAAATCCGACTAAAAGATAGGTGAGAGAAATGGCAGAAAAATGGCTAGCAGGTGTTGATTTAGGAGGGACCACAACAAAAATTGCTTTTATTACATTGGAAGGCGATATAGTTGATAAGTGGGAGATTCCAACTGATAATTCCAATGAAGGGCAACTAATCACGATCAATATTGCCAAGTCAATTGATGAGAAATTGCTTATACATGGGAAGTCGAAAGATTCGCTGATCGGAATAGGAATGGGTGCTCCAGGTCCGGTCAATTATGAAACAGGCGTGATTTTAAATGCAGTGAATCTTGGCTGGAAGGATCACTTCCCACTTCAGGCTAGCCTAGAAGTTGCCACATCTTTGCCGGCAGTGATTGAAAATGATGCAAACTGTGCTGCATTGGGTGAAATGTGGAAGGGTGCCGGTAATAATGCACAGGATGTTGTTTTTGTCACCCTCGGAACAGGTGTTGGAGGAGGGGTAATCGCTAACGGGAATATTGTTCAAGGTGTAAATGGAGCAGCAGGAGAAATTGGTCATATTACAGCGATCCCATTTGGGGGATCACCATGTAATTGCGGCAAAACCGGCTGCTTAGAAACGATTGCTTCCGCAACTGGAATTGTTCGGTTAGCGAATGATGAACTCTCTAAGGAAGAGGCTGCAGGTGAACTGGCTGAAAAGCGGGCAGCAAATGGGAAAATATCTGCCAAGGATGTATTTGACAGTGCCCGAAATGGAGACTCTATCGCCCAAAAAGTCCTAGATTCTGTTTCGTTTCATTTAGGCTTTGCATTAGCTGCCATTGCCAATACCACCAATCCGGAAAATATCGTCCTTGGAGGCGGTGTTTCAAAAGCCGGTCATATTTTGTTAGAAGCGGTAAATGAGTATTTTAGAAAATTTGCTTTTTCTTCTGTTCGTGAATCTACTAAACTAGCTCTTGCCACACTAGGGAACGATGCAGGAGTTCTAGGGGCTGCTTGGCTTGTTAAGAATAAAATGAATCCATAAAATAGTTTGTCATACCTGCAATTATTGCAGGTTTTTCTTTTTGTCCAACTCATTTTTTTAATTATCGTTCATATGTTACTTATGATGAGAGGAGGAGGATGAATATGGAGATTCGCATGCGTTCTGGTGATTCGTTTTCAAATTTCAGCAGTTTATTTAATATCCCGTTCACTCTTTTGGCTGATTCCAATCCCCAAAGAGAACAAAATCAAATAAAGCCAGGGGAAAAAATAAAAATACCCGGATTCATCTCTGTACCTTATCGGCTAAAGGGTGATGATGAGCTTCATGCCATTTCAGCAGCGAAAAACATTTCGCCAGAAGCTTTATTGTCTTTAAATCAAACGTCAGATCTGGAGCAGCTGCAGCAAGGTGCAATAATTTATATACCGGAAAGAGTGACAGCACCATTGACCGCGGGCAAGGCACCCTATGATTATCAGACGTTGACCAGAGTCATTGAATCCATGCAAAGGATCTATCCTTTTATCTCTGTCACTACAATTGGTAAAAGCGTACTTGGTAAGCCCATTCAGGAAATACGTATTGGAAACGGCATGAAAAAAGTACATATGAATGCCTCTTTTCATGCCAATGAATGGATTACCACAATGGTACTCATGAGCCTTTTAAATAAATATTTACTTTGCCTGACCAACGATAGCTCGATGTGCGGGCAAGACGTAAACAAATTATATGAACAGGTAGAATTATCAATAGTCCCCATGGTGAATCCTGATGGAGTGGACCTTGTTCTAAATGGACCTCCGTCAGAAAAAAGGTTAGAGATGATGGAGTTGAATGAAGGAAGCGATGAGTTCATTCATTGGAAAGCGAATATCCGGGGAATTGATTTAAACCGACAATTTCCTGCGAACTGGGATAGCTGCAGAAATAACAGTCCTGTTCAATCCCCATGTGCACGTGATTTCCCGGGAGCCGCACCGCTTTCAGAGCCTGAGGCAGCAGCGATGTCAGAGTTAGTCTATAAAAACGCTTTTGATTATGTACTTGCTTTTCATACACAAGGAGAAGAATTTTATTGGGGATACGAGGGATTCGAACCTCTAGAATCAGAACAAATGGCTGTAGATTTTGAAAGAAAGAGCGGTTACAAAGCCATTCGATATGTGAACAGTCATGCAGGTTTTAAAGATTGGTTTATTCAGGAGTTTAAACGTCCTGGCTTTACAATAGAGCTGGGAAGAGGCATTAATCCATTGCCGCTATCTCAATTCCAACAAATTCTTCAACGAGCAGAAGAAATTTTTACGGCAGCACTCAGCTATTAAAAATGATTATTTTTACCCATAAAAAATACAGTTAATAAAAGAACTTTTAAATGTATAATAGAGTCAAAAAGCCGGTATTTTTCGGCTTTTTTCTAATTCCATTTAATGTATATATCTTTTTTAATTTTAGGGAGGTATGAGGTGGGAGATCATGGGTTATTTAAAAGGGACATATCGATATTGTTTTTTTTCAATATCATTCTGTTTGGTCTTGGTCCTCCTGCTTTGTTCATGTTCCAAAAAAGATGAGCTGCCATCAAAAGTTCCAGTGAAAAATGAAAATTCCAAAGCCTCCTCTCCCATTAGCAGTTGGAAATTACCGATTGTTATACCAAAAGGCAGCTTCTATAAAATTGGCGGCTGGTTATCAGACACAGAAGTTCTTTATATTTCCAGCCTAGGGCAGACCTCCAATCTCTATCGCTACCATCTAACTTCAGGAAAAAGTGAATTGATCTATAGAAGTGAACTGCCAGTGGTAAACGTTCAAATTAGCCCGACAAGAAAATATATTTTAATTCTTTCTTCACCTTCAGTAAATGAGGGAGTCATAACCGTGATTGATTTGAAGGGGACTATAAAACTAAAAACGTCGATACCATCACATGTATTATCTTTTGAATGGAATCCATATGATGAGTCTGAGATTCTTGCTGCAAAATTTAATGAAGATTGGACATTCCAGGTTTTCCTGCTCGATATTAGAAAATCAAAAACAACAAAACTGGCGTTAAAGCAGCCGTTTAATAAATGGCTGAATGGAAAGGAAATTATTTATTTAGATTGGGATCAAAACCATACTTCCTTAACGGCTCCATTAATTTCAAGTAAATTGGGGATAGGGAGCAAAAAAGTATTATTTAATAATGTAGTTCAAATAGCGGCTTTTCGTAATTTGCTTATTACCATCTCTGTGGATGAACATAATTCTGCCAATGCAGTCTATCAGTTTTATAGCAAAAAGTTAAACAAAATCTATACTTTTTCCAATCCAAGGTTGACGAAATACACTGATTGGCTTGTTCCGTTTTATGACTATAACCCGGAAAAAAGACAATTTATTACTTTTAGTCCAGTGACAAGTGGAGAAGCAGATTCCTATACAGAAGGATTTAAGTTGGAGTTGTATACGCTTGAAAGAAATAGCAGTGGAAATTTAATTCTGTCCGGGTTAGAAAATGACCCTATTGAATTTTCCCCCTCAGGAAATGCGTTGCTTTATGGAAATAGTCTGGAGAAAATCATTGATATAAAGACAAAGAAAATTTATAAATTGATAAAAGGATGATCAGGATGATCATTCTTTTTTATTTTTCAATACTTATGGTAAAATCACTGTGATGAAAAAACTAGATAAGAAGGTGTATTTATGGCAATCGTAGACGTTGCCGTGATTCCGCTTGGCACGGAATCACCAAGTGTCAGCAAATATGTGGCAAGTGTTCAAAAAGTATTAAAACAATATGAAGGGGAAGGGAAAATTCGATATCAGCTTACCCCGATGAATACAGTGATAGAAGGGGAATTACCTGTCCTGTTCGAGGTGATTCAAGCCATGCATGAAGTGCCATTCTCTGAAGGTATTAAACGGGTCGCGACTACGATTCGGATCGATGATAGGAGAGATGTTAAGCGAAGCATGGAATATAAGGTAGAAAGAGTCACAAGCCTATTAAAGGATTCAGAATAGACATAAAAAAGACTGTCAAATGACAGTCTTTTTTAGTGTGTGCCTGTTGGAAAGCCGGAGTGGATAACTGTCATTAAGGTAAACCAGCCAAATATACAAAATGATGCCAGCCCCCAAAATGCTCCTAAAAGATTTTTATTTTTTAAAGAACTGAAGACGCCATAGGCTGCAAGCAGGGTAACTAACGTAAAAATAATAACCAATCCCATGTTAAATCCCCCTTCTTAAATACGTTCCATTTACTTTTCCAACATTACCGTAGCTTATGTAACAATATTATATACATTCCATTCCTATTTTATATTTTTTTGCCAGGTTTGTCGAGAATAAATGGAACTTTATAACAGTAAATTCCCTTTATTTCTCTGTTTCTTTAATATGGTGTACAATAATTTCATGTAATGCTAATCAGGAGGGAATAATGCAGTGAAGTGGCAGCAAATTTCATTAGGAAGTATTCAAACGAACTGTTATATTGTTGAAGATCAGGACAAGTCATGTTTAATTTTCGATCCGGGCGGAGAGGCGAAGAAGCTAATCAATTTACTAAATAGCAGAGGATTAAAGCCGAAGGCAATTATTTTGACTCATGCTCATTTCGATCATATCGGCGCAGTAGATGAAATAAGAGATCATTATAAAATTCCTCTATATGTTCATAAGCAGGAAGAAAAATGGCTAGGGGATCCAAGCTTAAATGGTTCACAATTTTTTACCATGATTGAACCGATTAAAGCCAAGCCGGCCGATATCATTATTCGTGAAGAAGGAAGCCTTAAAATCGATCAATTTGTATTCCATGTATACCATACACCGGGACATTCTCCAGGAAGTCTTTCCTTCTATTTTGCGGAAGAAGGATTTGTTATATCCGGAGATGCTCTATTTCAGGGGAGTATTGGACGTACCGATCTTCCTGGTGGGAATCATCCCCAATTGTTAAAGAGTATCCATGATAAGCTATTAACGTTGCCAGAGGAAACTTACGTATTATCCGGTCATGGTGCTGTAACTACTATTGTGGAAGAAATGGATAGTAATCCATTTTTAAATGGTTTTTAAGAACAAAAAAAGTAGTATTATAAATAGAAAGGCCCTTCTCATCTGAGGAGGGCCTTTCTAGGGGATATTCTATTCATATAATGGGAGGGGATATTGTTAAGCTACTATTATTAAAATATAATAAAGTTTACACTGTGTCAATAGTGCTAAAACAAAGGAGCGGCTATGCTTACATACCTAAAGAACTTTATCGGGAATTCACCCAGTAAATTGATCTCATATGCTGATTTTATAGAAGCTGCGCTGTATCATCCTGTACACGGTTACTATATGAAGGAGAGACAGAAAATAGGCCGGCAGGGAGATTTTATTACAACTAGCAACATTTCCGATCTATATGGCAGACAGGTGGCCAAATGGTTTTCCTATTTGTGTGAAAACATGAGTTTGCCCCCGGTATTTTGCGAAATTGGCGGAGGGACTGGTCGATTTGCTCAGGCATTTTTACATGAGTGGGCTGATTTAAAGGATACCCCTCTGCAATATTATATAGTGGAAACAAGCCCCTATCATAGAAAGCTTCAAGAGGACTTGAAATGTCAGTTCCCAGCAATCGTTAATCTGGAGAGTATAGAAGAATTAAAGGATTTTGAAGGAATGATTTTTTCTAATGAGCTTTTTGACGCACTTCCGGTCCATGTTATCCAGAAGCAGGATGGAAGTCTTTTTGAAGTTATGATTGGAATAGAAAATGAAACTTTATTTGAGTTAAAAGTGCCGTTAACGAACCCGGATATATTGAACTTTTTGGAAGAAAGCAATCTTGTGTTAAACGATGAGCAGCGGATCGAAGTGCCGATCGCTATGGAAAAAATGCTCCAGGCCATTTCTGGGGCACTGACAAAAGGAATGGTTGTAACTGTAGATTACGGCTATACATTCGAGGAATGGAAGCATCCAGCAAGGAGAAAAGGGAGTCTAAGAGGGTACTATCAACAGCAAATGATTGAAAACATTTTAAAATATCCAGGTGAAATGGATATTACCAGCCATATCCACCTTGATTACTTACTGAATAAAGGAGAGCAAGTAAATTTAGCGTTTTTAGCCAAGATGAGGCAGGATGAATTTTTATTAAAGACAGGAATATTAAAGGAACTTGAAAGCCATTTTGATCCGAATCCATTCTCGGAAGTCAGCAAACGGAACCGATCGATCCGCAGTTTGATTATGCCTGATGGAATCAGTTCTTACTTTCAAATTGTGATCCAGCAAAAAAATATGGAATTACAAAAAAAAGATTTGTTTGCGGAATAAAGAAAAACGCCGGGGAACCGGCGTTTTTGAATCTTATTGACCAAGAGGCCCTTTGAGCGGCATCATGAAAGTAGTCCAATACGTAAAGCCTGCAAAGAAAATGGTTAAATAAGCTCCGAAAATATACATATACATGCGTTCGGAAAGTTTAAGATAGCTGAGCAAAACAAAGAAACCAGTTTGGGCTAAGAATAGCATTGCTGTTTTATCCATATCGCCTAAATAAAACATGACCGTAAAAATACCAGTCCAAAAACCCAATACCCTGAACATACGATCCATATGTATCCCTCCTTTTACTCCACCGAATACCACTATTACGATAATTATAAAGTAAAAGGACGCATAATGTAAATAATGGTTTTCATGTTAGTTTGTGACAAATGCATGATAAGTGCATGTATCACAGCCTGAAATGATATTTTCTTTTTCTACCAAGTCAACGGAATCGAATAGCGCTTCAAACATTCCCTTTAAAAATTCCTGATGCATACTGCATACAGCCTCTTGCTGCTCCTCTGCAATCTCTTTAAAAGGGCAGTTGTAAATTTGAAAATAAATTTTCGATTGGTCGCCGTTTGCTTCAAATTCTGGATAAAATCCTGCTAATGTAGCAGCGCTTTTTAATATGGTTAGCTTATTATTAAAATCTAATTCTTCACCAAGTGTTCTTTTCGCAATTTCCTGTTCAATTATTTCTGTACCAAAACGTTTTCCTGTTAAGTACAGTGCTTGTTTGCCTGTTTCTCCAAGAGTAAGCATCGTTTGGATGGCGACCTTTGATAAAAGCATGTAGTCTCGATATGGAAAATGAAGCTGAATGACATCATCAGACAAACGATACAGCCTGCTCGGTCTGCCGCCTTTACCTGTCTTTTTCGTTTCTGAAATTAACATATTAACATCTTCGAGTTTAGATAAGTGAAGTCTTGCTACATTCGGATGGATGTTGAAATTTTCAGCTACTTCTTGAACCGTCACTTCGTGATGACGTTTGGTAATGTATTGATAAATATAATATCTTGTTGGATCGGATAATACGTTTGTTATTTTTAATGTGTGTTCCATTTGAATCACCTCGGACTCCCATAATTTATTACATTATAATACAGCGATAATAATGTGGGAATGAGGTTAACAACGTAAACACTATATGTTTAGAAAATGTTCACAATTATTGTCGCTAGTTTGTAACAATCTACTTTTTATTTGTAAATTAATTTTGAAAAAATATTTAAATATAAAGAAGAAAATGGTAGAATAGTGTCGAAATCAAGAAGATAACAAAGGAAAAGGTGGTGTTTACCATTGTAATTGATATCGAAACTCTTGCAGACAAGATTATTGCGGATGCGGCAAGAAACCAGGCAACAGATATTCATATTATTCCTAGAAAGAATGATACACTTGTACAAATCCGTTTAACCAACAAGCTTATTCCCCTACTATCTCTTCCTAAAGAAGAATGTGACAGACTCATTTCTCATTTCAAATTTACTGCCAATATGGATATCGGTGAAAGAAGACGTCCCCAAAGCGGAGCAATTATTTGTGAGGTAAACGGACAATTAATGGGGCTTAGACTTTCCACTCTCCCTTCCAATAGCCGTGAAAGTCTGGTCATCAGGATGCTTCCTCAGCAAGAACAAATCCCCTTTCATCAGATTTCGTTATTTCCTACCATGACTAGAAAATTATTAGCTTTGCTCAAACATGCCCATGGGTTAATCATTCTAACAGGTCCAACTGGCAGCGGCAAAACCACGACTTTATACTCTCTTTTGACTGAAACCGCCCACTTATTTCATCGAAATGTCATCACCCTTGAAGATCCGATTGAAAAAAAATATGACTCTGTTTTACAGGTTCAAGTAAATGAAAAAGCAGGGGTTACGTATGCTGCGGGACTTAAAGCGATATTGCGCCATGACCCAGACATTATAATGGTCGGAGAGATCAGAGATGCCGAAACTGCGAAGATTGCTGTAAGAGCGGCCTTAACTGGTCATTTAGTCCTATCCACGATGCATACAAGGGATGCAAAGGGTGCTGTGTATCGTCTATATGAGTTTGGTGTGAATTGGTTAGAAGTGGAACAAACTTTGATTGCTGTTACCGCGCAAAGACTAGTTGAATTAACCTGCCCTTTTTGTGCAGGAGAATGTTCGCCGTTTTGCCATTCAAATGGAAGATGGAAACGTGCCAGCATCTTTGAACTTTTAACCGGAAGAAATTTAAGCTTAGTCATGCGGGCAGCGAAAGGTGAGAAGGTCGAAGTGAAATATCGTACGATCAAAGATGTTATCAAAAAAGGAATTGTCTTAGGCTACATCAAAGAGTCGGAATATGACAGGCTGGTATACAATTATGAAGAAGAATAAGTGGTCACTCAAAGAGCAGGCTAATCTTTTGAGGCAAATTGGCGAGCTATTATCAAGAGGGTATCCAATTGCCGATGCGATTACCTCGATTTCCTTGCATTTGCCGGTATTTCGAAAAAAGGAATTAGATAATTGCTTGACTGAAATGAAAAAAGGAGAATCCTTTCATGCTGTTCTTGAAAGTCTCGGGTTTGATAAAGAATTAATAGGGTATGTTTATTTTGCTGAACAACATGGAAATTTTACAGAAGCACTGCTTGAAGGGAGCAGCCTGACATTATTAAAGAGTCACGATATGCAGAAATTATTGAAACTGCTTCAATATCCAGTAATACTTTTATTTATTACAGGCTTTTTGTTTGTCTTTGTCGAACATACTTTGCTTCCAAGATTTACACAGTTATTTCACTCACTTGGTCTGGAAGAAAATTTTTTTTCGAAAGTGATTTATACCCTTGATCATTATTTTCCTGCTGTATGGGGAGCACTGCTTGTATCAGCCAGTCTGGCGGCGATATACTATTTTTTTCAGTTCCGAAAGCTCCCCATTCTAAAACAGCGTACCTTGCTGGTGCGCATACCCCTTGTAGGAAGAATCCTCAAATTAATGTTTAACCACTATTTTTCTATTCAACTAAGCTTTCTATTGTCAGGGGGCATATCGATCTCCGAGGCATTACTGCTATTTGAGCAAAACCACCGACAGCTTTTTTATAGTCAACTGGGTAAAGAAATTAAATTAAAACTTATTTCTGGGGAGAAATTAGAATGGATTCTTGGTTCTTTTTCGTTTTTCGAAGCTGAGTTTGCAATGGTGGTAAAGCATGGCCAAGAAAACGGAAGATTGGAGCAGGAGCTATTATTCTTTAGCAGGCGATGTGTCAAGAATTTGGAAGAACTCATGGATAAAATCTTTAAAACAATTCAGCCCTTGTTCTACCTGTTTATTGGTTTCTTGATTGTTTCGATGTATCTAGCCATTCTATTGCCGATGTTTCACCTTCTGGATGGAATTTGAACAATGGAGGTATATAAAATGAATAACAAACATTTTAATAACGAAAGAGGATTTACCTTGATTGAAATGATGATTGTTATGTTAATCATTTCTGTCTTGTTAATTATTACAATTCCTAATGTTACAAGACATAATACCAATATTAATAACAAAGGCTGCGAGGCCTATGTGAAAATGGTACAAGCCCAAGTACAAGCGTATGAAATGGATGTAAATAAGATCCCGACAATTGATGATTTAAAAACGGCTGGTTATATTATGAAGGATTCAAAGGGCTGTCCAAATGGAGAAGCAATTAAAATTGATGCAGATGGAACAGTCACAGCGGTAGCAAATGAATGATTAACGATCAAAAAGGTTTTACATTAACAGAGTCATTAGTAGTCTTTTCTATATTTTTGATTCTTACCACTGTCACTGTCTTTTCCTTAAAACCGCAGCAGACGTTAATTAATAAGACTGATTTTTTCACTCAATTTAAAGCCGACCTTTATTATGCACAAGAATATGCTATTTCTCATCAGCATGAAGTTTCGGTAACCATTATTCCTAGTGAATATAAGTATTACATGTATTTAAATACTTTTTCCCCGCCCATTATGGAGAGGAATTATTCGCATGATTTATATCTAACTGAGGGCTCTCTGCCGCTATATTTCAAATTTTTGCCGGATGGAAATATAAACAAGTTTGGTTCCATCATTATTCAGTCGAAAAATAAAACTTACCGAATGACCTTTTTGATTGGAAAGGGAAGGTTTTATGTTGCAGAATCATAATGGATTTTTTCTGCTTGAACTGCTTCTGTCACTGTCTGCCTTATTCATGATCTGTTTATTCTTTATCCCCATATACATTGATTTAAACGAGCAATACAGGAAATTTGAAATCGAAAAAAAAGCTCATGAACTAATGTATGAAGAATTAGAAGCAAACCTTATGGGTGGCCAAAAATTATCTGAATACACTTTTTTAGAAAATGGCGTGATTTATCGTATATATTGGCGGGACTCTAAAATAGCTGGGCAAAAGGAGGTCTGTGTGAGCTTTGAACAAAATTCTAAACTGGCAAAAACGGATATTTGTACTGCATCTGAATGATAAGGCTTTTACACTGATTGAGTCATTATTTGCACTTTCTATTTTTATAATGATCATTTTTTTTATGGCACCTGTTTTTCATATTGTCTTACATAATGGAAAAAGTGATGATGCAAAATTACAAGGGATGGAGTGGTCAGTCTTTTGCAGCCAATTAAAAAAAGAAATCCGCCAGTCCATAAGAGCAGATATTAACTCAGGTCAATTGATTGTAACGAAAGATAGTGAAACTGTTCAATATGATCGGTATGGGAATACTCTCAGAAGACAGGTAAATTCCCTTGGACATGAAATCGTGCTTCAGAATGTTTCACAATATACCTTTTCCATTTTAAATAATGGTGTGAAACTCACTGTAAAGGATCAGTGGGGAAAAGAATACTCAGTAAGTGCTCATTCATTTATTGATTGGAATGTTGAAAAATGAAAAAACATGAGAAGGGATTTACATATCCACTTGTCCTATGCTTACTAATCGTTTTTTTTCTATTTTTTTCTCTGCAAGTTGAGCGATTATTGACAGAAAGAAAGCAAGTTCATGAAACGTCGATCATCCTTCAACAAGAGTATTATTTACTTTCTTCTGTTAAAAAATTAGAGATGATCTATCAAACAAGCGGCAGATTACCTGGAATTGGATCCATTAATTTTCAAAAAGGGAAGATGGATTTTCAAACGGACCCACCAGTAGGTTTTTTAGAAAAGGTTGCATTCACACTGCATTTAGATACAGGTGAAACGGTTGTTGGCAAGGGTTATTTTGATTCGAGGACTAAAAGAATCGTAAAATGGTCAGATTAAAAAAAGTGTTTGAAAAATATCTCTTCCGGGCATACTTGTAAGGTATAAAAAGGCAGGTGTGTCCAATGAAAACAAATGATTATGTTAAATATATGACACAAACTATTGTTAAATATGCAGATCAGCCAAAAGAGGAGCGTAAACGGATTAGACAGGAAAGAAAAGAAGCAAAAGCTGCATTTTGGTTCCGCTGGTTTGGAATTCTCCCTTATGTCTTTTATTCCGAGGTGAAAAGAAGAAGAAATCACGATGGAAGACGAATGATAAAAGGCGGTTTCTGGAAATAAACGTGCCCCCAAGTTAAAATGATAACTTGGGGGTTTTTCATTTAAAGGTGATTAAATTGCTTTTTCGGTTAAATAGAAGAGGCCTCCATTAACAAATGAGATCGTAATATTTGGTTCATATTGCTCCTGCAAAGCTTTTTTTTCTATTTCATAGCTCTCATTTTCCTCGATGTCTTCATAAAAATGATCTAAAAGGCGCAGGTCCTTTTCCCAGCGGTTTCTGGCTTCATCAGCCCATGAATGATCCTCTTGATCTATAACTGATTTCAAATAGTTTTCAATTCTCAGCATGCCGCTTTTGGGTTTAACCAGAGGTGATAGGGTAAAAGAATAATCGGGAATTTTGGGTGTTAGTGCCACCTCTAAAAGACGATCGTGAAAGTTTTCAACCATTCGTCCATTAATAAGCTGCAGCCCGATGGATTTAAAGATATCGCGCTTACGATCGCACTGATACGAAATTTTTACATTCATACACAGCCATGGGAATAAGGACGTTTGCTTTGCACCATTACGATGATTTTCATAAAGACGGATGTATCTCGACAAATTCTTCGTAGAGGTGAAAATTTGATGAAGCCTTGGCGAGCCGAAATGAACGGTTTCTCCTTTAATATTTTCAGGTGCTGCTTTTTGGTTGGTAATCAAGGTCAATTTCATGGGATTGGGGCAGCCGCCTGTTTTTTCTAAATAATGCCAGTAAAATGGCCGATTCATTAATTCCTTATCAAGTTCAATAGTTAATTGTACAGTTATATACCCTGGGTGATTTTCAAGGATCGGGCATTCATTGGCTTGAAAATATTTTAAAAGAAAGTTATGGATTTCCTGCTGCTGCATGTGAATCACCTTTCTTCATATTTTGTGCAAACTCAATCATTGATGATAAATTTTCCATTTTAATTCGCATTTCTCCCTCAGAACAAGAAGCTCCAAAGATATCTGTTAAATGGTCCTCAATGTTGCCGATTTCCAGTTTTGTTAAAATATCATCAAGCTCGCCAATAACCTTTTCGAATAAATCAATTTTTTCATATAAGAGCTTCAGAATATGTTCCTCTACAGTATTTTTTATCGCGAAATTATAAATTCTTACATCTTGCTCTTGTCCTAAACGATGAATCCTTCCAATTCGCTGCTCCAGTCTCATTGGATTCCATGGCAAATCAAAATTAATAATATGATGGCAAAATTGCAGATTGATACCCTCACCGCCTGCTTCTGTTGCGATCAGAACTTGAGCATGCTTTTGGAACAACTCCCGCATCCAATCTTTTTTGCCGCGCTTAAAACCGCCCCGGAATGGGACAGAAGTAATGCCATGTTGTTTTAAAAACCACTGGAGATATAGTTGAGTTGCCCGATATTCTGTAAAAATAATGACTTTGTCATTGATGCGTTGAATTAACTCAAGCGCCTTTTTCGCTTTTGAATTGGTTTGAACGCCTTCCACTTTTTTGATTAGTTCCTGTATTTGATTTTCGAAAGCAGGAGAAGGGTTTTCTTTTTTTTGCAGCATGTTTTTTAATGTATAAAAAACAGCTTCCCTGCTGCTGCAGGCTTCACGTTGCAATGTCATGACAGAAAAACTGGAGGCTTGGACCCAATCTCCTTCATTTTTTAAGTCGTATATTGCCTCGTACAGTTCTTTTTCAGAAGGAGTAAATTCAATGGGAATTGTCTCCACATGACGTTTGGTCCATTCAATCCCGGTGTCCGCACGACGATTGCGTATCATTACCTTGTTAACTAATTCTTTTAAATGTTCATTGTCGTTTAAGGAACGAGAATCCCTTTTGTATTTTTCATAAAAGGCCGATTCACTTCCCAAATGTCCGGGCTTTAACAAGGAAACGAGATTGAAAATTTCTTCGACCCGGTTTTGAATAGGTGTTGCTGTTAGCAAAAGACAAAATTTCTTTTTCAGATTTTGGACAAATTCGTAGTTTTTGGTTTTGTTATTTTTTAATTTATGCGCTTCGTCAATGATAATCAGGTCATAATTCTGCTGGAAAATAATGTCCCTATGCGGATTTCTCTTGGCGGTATCAATAGAAGATACCACAACATCACATTGCTCCCAGACGTAGCTTTTCTTTTGGCTTATGGCGGGAATATAGAATTTGCTGTTTAGCTCCATTGACCATTGTGTGACTAAAGATGCAGGTACTAGAATAAGAACTTTTTTCACTAAACCGCGAATCATATATTCTTTTAAAATTAGTCCCGCTTCAATCGTTTTCCCAAGGCCTACTTCATCAGCAAGAATGGCTTTCCCGTTCATGTTTTCAATGACTTGCCTTGCGGTTTCAAGTTGATGGGGGAGAGGAGTTAAATTTGGCAGATGCTTTGGCGCCTGCAGTCCTTCAAATTCGGGAACGACCAGATGCTTTTCCACCTCAATGGCAAGCTTGGACAATTCCCAATTGCCCCAAGGTCCATCCTGGTCCACTCTATGTAAAAAATCTCCCTGCCAAGAGGAATCTAAACTGATTTCAACCGTCAATATGTTCATCTCCTTTAATCAGTCTGTTTTATAAAAAAGGATTGCTCAATGCATCGTCTTAATGGTAGGATGATAATAGCTTTGAATGTTTTAAATATTTAAATTAGGTAATATATTTTTAAAGTATAATTAGTATCACCAAAATGGAAAATATTATAAATGCGGATGATGACAAGGGGAGAGACTACTTTGTAGCGCCGAAGGAGCAAACAGAAATGTGAATCTCTCAGGCAAAAGAACTCTTGTTTGACGCAGCTCTGGAGAGTGCTGCTTAAATGGGCAGCCACCAAAGGGGAAAGCCGGTAACAGGTTAAACTTTCAGGTGCAAGGACAGGGACCTTCCTTAAATTTTAAGGGAGGTTTCTGTCCTTTTTTATTGATTATTCCTGGTTGTGTTTAAAGATTACTTCTGTAAAATTAATTATTTTACAAATAATGAACATGTAAAAGGAATGAAGGGGGATTTATAATGACAAATCTGAAACGAACTCCGCTATTTGACCTATATAAAGAATATGGCGGGAAAACCATTGATTTTGGCGGCTGGGAATTGCCTGTCCAATTTTCGAGCATTAAGGAAGAGCATGAGGCAGTTCGTACTAGAGCTGGTTTATTTGATGTTTCTCATATGGGGGAAATCGAAGTACAAGGTGCTGACAGTTTGAAGTATTTGCAAAAAATGTTAACTAACGACATTTCAAAAATTAAAGACGGCGGTGCCCAGTATACGGCCATGTGTTATGAAAACGGCGGTACTGTTGATGATTTACTTGTCTATAAAATTGCAGAACATCATTATTTGCTCGTCATTAACGCGTCCAATATTGAAAAGGATTACAACTGGCTCGAAGTTCATGTAGAAGGCGATGTCCATTTAGTTAATTTATCAGAACAAACTGCACAGTTAGCACTGCAAGGTCCTTTAGCTGAAAAGGTATTGCAAAAGCTTACTGTTAGTGATTTAAGTGTTATTGGCTTTTTTAAATTTCAGCAAGAAATCAGCATAAATGACAAAAAAGCATTAGTTTCAAGAACAGGCTATACCGGAGAAGACGGATTTGAAATTTATTGTGATTCAGCCGATGCTTCAGCACTTTGGAAAGCGATCCTGGATGCGGGAAAAGAGGAAGGAGTGCTGCCGTGTGGATTGGGTGCACGGGATACCCTTCGATTTGAAGCCAACCTGGCTCTTTACGGTCAGGAATTATCTCCGGAAATATCTCCGCTCGAAGCGGGAATAGGATTTGCTGTTAAGTTAAATAAAGAATCAGATTTTCTAGGAAAATCAGCGTTGGCTGCCCAATGGGAATCTGGATTGCCAAGAAAGATTGTCGGAATTGAAATGGTCGACCGCGGAATTCCACGTCACGGATACCGAGTATATAAAGGTGAAAAGCTGATCGGCGAGGTCACAACAGGAACACAATCCCCGACCTTAAAGAAAAACATTGGGCTTGCCCTGATTGCTACTGAATTTGCCAAACTTGAAACAGAAGTGGAAGTAGAAATTCGTGGTAAACGTTTAAAAGCTGTAGTCATTCCAACACCTTTTTATAAAAGAGGAAAATAAACTCGAAGGGAGTCAGTTTTATGAAACACCGCTATTTACCAATGACTGAACAGGATAAGAAGGTGATGCTTGAGACGATAGGTGTTTCAAGCGTCTATGAGCTATTCAGCGATATCCCAGAGAAAGTGAGATTTAAAGGAGAATTAAAGCTTAAAGCTGCCAAGTCTGAAACGGCATTGATGAAAGAGTTATATAAGCTCTCAAGAAGAAACGCTGACTTGAAAGAGAATGTTTCCTTCCTCGGTGCAGGTGTATACGACCACTATATGCCAATAATTGTTGATCATGTCATCTCAAGGTCGGAATTCTATACTGCATATACACCATATCAGCCGGAAATATCTCAAGGTGAGCTTCAGGCAATTTTTGAATTTCAAACCATGATTTGTGAATTAACAGGAATGGATGTGGCTAACTCCTCCATGTATGATGGCGGTACCTCTTTAGCTGAGGCAGCAATGTTAAGCGCGGGCCATACAAAACGAAAAACCATTATTGTTTCAAATGCGGTACATCCGGAATATCGAGAAGTTTTAAAAACCTATGCTAAAGGCCAATATTTACAGGTAGTGGAAGCACCAGTGATTAACGGTATAACTGATATTGAAGCATTGAAGAAATTGGCAGGTGATGATACTGCAGCTGTCATCGTTCAATATCCAAACTTTTTCGGTCGTATTGAACCGTTAAAAGAGCTGGAAGAAATTATCCATGGCAGCAAAGCGATGTTTGTTGTTTCCAGCAATCCAATGGCGCTTGGTGTTTTAACCCCTCCTGAAAAATTTGCCGCTGATATTGTTGTTGGTGATGCTCAGCCTTTTGGAATCCCAACTGCTTTTGGCGGGCCTCATTGCGGGTACTTTGCAGTAAACAATAAGCTAATGCGCAAGGTTCCTGGACGTTTGGTTGGCCAAACAACAGATGACAAGGGGAGACGCGGATTTGTTTTGACACTTCAGGCTCGTGAGCAGCATATTCGAAGGGACAAAGCGACATCCAATATTTGTTCAAATCAGGCGTTAAATGCTCTTGCTGCTTCTGTTGCTATGACTGCTATTGGCAAAAAGGGTGTCAAAGAAATGGCAGCTGCCAATTTGCAAAAAGCCCACTATGCAAAAATGGCATTTAAAGAGGCTGGATTTACAATCGTTTTTGACGGTTATTCCTTTAATGAATTTGTTGTTCAATTTAATAAACCAGTTAAAGAGCTGAATCAGAACCTGATGCAAAAAGGAATTATTGGCGGTTATGATTTGGGCCGTGATTATCCTGAGTTGGCAAATCATATGCTGATTGCTGTTACCGAGCAGAGAACGAAGGAAGAAATTGATATATTAGTGAAAGAATTGGGGGATTTGCATGCTTAATCAAGACCAGAAGCTCATTTTTGAACTTAGCACACCTGGCCGAATCGGATACAGTCTTCCGGAAATAGATATTCCGGAACTGGATATAAGCGGCCTTCTTCCAGAAGGTTATATACGGGAAGAGGAGCCTATGCTTCCGGAAGTTTCTGAGCTCGATATTATGCGTCATTATACAGCTCTTTCGAAAAGAAACCATGGATTGGATTCCGGATTCTATCCACTCGGTTCATGCACAATGAAATACAATCCGAAAATTAACGAAAATGTTGCCCGCTTTAATGGCTTTGCTCATGTGCATCCACTCCAGGATGAGAGCTCTGTACAGGGGGCACTGGAGCTAATGTATGATCTTCAGCAGCATTTAAAGGAAATCACCGGTATGGATGAAGTGACACTTCAATCTGCTGCAGGTGCCCATGGGGAGTGGACAGGATTAATGCTGATCCGCGCTTATCATGAAGCAAATGGCGACACTAAACGCACAAAAGTCATTATCCCGGATTCTGCCCACGGTACAAACCCTGCTTCAGCCACGGTAGCAGGCCTTGAAACAGTTACGGTAAAATCAAATGAGAATGGTTTGGTCGATCTTGACGATTTAAGAAGAGTAGCAGGAGCTGATACAGCAGCACTAATGCTGACAAATCCTAACACACTTGGTTTATTCGAGGAACATATTGTCGAGATTGCCGAAATCGTCCATAATGCCGGAGGAAAAGTGTATTATGACGGTGCCAATTTAAATGCGGTTTTGTCCAAGGCACGGCCGGGGGACATGGGCTTCGATGTCGTTCACTTAAACTTGCACAAGACGTTTACTGGCCCCCATGGCGGAGGCGGTCCAGGTTCAGGACCTGTTGGTGTAAAAGCAGATCTGATTCCATTCCTGCCAAAACCATTGGTTTCTAAACGCAATGAAGAGTATGTGCTTGATTATGATCGCCCGCAATCGATTGGACGGGTCAAGCCATTCTACGGAAATTTTGGGATTAATGTTCGCGCCTATACTTATATTCGCTCCATGGGACCGGATGGCTTAAAGGCCGTAACTGAAAATGCCGTGTTAAATGCCAACTATATGATGAGAAGGCTTGCGGAATATTATGATCTTCCATTTGACAAGCATTGTAAGCATGAATTTGTTTTAAGCGGCAGACGCCAGAAAAAATTAGGCGTTAGGACATTGGATATTGCCAAGAGACTGCTTGATTTCGGTTTCCATCCGCCAACTATTTACTTCCCGCTTAATGTAGAAGAATGTATCATGATCGAACCAACAGAAACAGAATCAAAAGAAACACTTGATTCGTTCATTGAAACGATGATTCAAATTGCTAAGGAAGCGGAAGAAAATCCTGAAATCGTACAGGAGGCTCCTCATACAACCGTTGTAAGCCGTTTGGATGAGACAACAGCGGCAAGAAAACCGATTTTAAGATATCAAAAAGATTAAGGTTTAAAAGGGATGGACAGTGCAGCCTTCCCTTTTTTTGCCGATAAGAAGATACCTTTCCGATCAAGCATAAGTGCACTAAGGAATGTTTCGGGAGCATTAGCCTCCTGTGCATTTCGGCGAACTACGCCTTTGTCTTCGCGCAAGCGGGCTTGCTTGACGTCGAGTTTTCTTTATCCGTCACAATTCATTTATGCAAAAAGGCTTCGGTGCGTCCCGAAGCCTTTATCAATTTTGCATCATTATTTTTTCGTTTTAACTTTACCTGTCCACTTTTTAAACCCGCCTTGCAGCTGTGCAAGGTCTTTATAGCCTTTTCTATTCAAATATTGAGCGGCACGTGCACTGCGCATTCCGCTTTGGCAATAAAGATAAACCGGCATATCAGGGCGAATTTCCTTGGATCGCATTCTAATTTGCGACATCGGAATATTGCGGGCTCCTAAAATATGGCCTGCTTCAAATTCGTTTGGTTCACGAACATCAATTAGCTGAGCCTTTCGGTATCCTGAACGGAATTCTTCTTCTGTTAAAGTTTTTACAATTTTCTTTTGATAAAAGAAGGTGAAAATGGAATAGATCCCGAACACTGCGATAATGATGATTAAAGTATAAATTGTATTCACCTTAAGATGGCCCCTTTCAAGCTTTTCTGCACTAATATTTATTATATAAGCCAATCCTTTAAAGAGTAAAGATGAAACGTAAAAATTCTTTATGTTTTGCTTTGCCTTTATTATGCTAGAAACATTTGATTTTGAATTTGCCCTTTATTTTGCTACTCTTAATAACGAGTTAATTTTTAAAAAAAGAGGTTTTAGAATGAAAAAGGAAGTATGGCGCTTTATTGATTCAGGAAATTGTTCACCGTCTTTTAACATGGCATTAGATGAAGCATTACTGGATTGGCATAGTACTGGGAAAATCCCTCCAGTTATCCGTTTCTATGGATGGAATCCGCCAACCCTTTCGGTAGGATACTTTCAAAAAGTAGAAAAGGAAATCGATCTGGAGGCTGTTAGAGAACATAAGCTAGGCTTTGTCAGAAGGCCAACTGGGGGACGGGGAGTCCTTCATGAACATGAACTTACGTATAGTGTGATTGTTTCTGAAGATCATCCGGAAATGCCGAAAAGTGTAACAGAGGCATATCGTGTGATTTCAGAAGGATTATTAAAAGGATTTCAGCTATTGGGGTTAGAAGCTTATTTTGCCGTACCAAAAACAGCTGCAGAACGTGAGGCTTTAAAAAACCCACGCTCGGCTGTATGTTTTGATGCCCCAAGCTGGTATGAACTCGTTGTTGAAGGAAGAAAGGTGGCAGGAAGTGCCCAGACCCGGCAAAAAGGAGTAATCCTTCAGCATGGCTCTATCCTATTGGATTTAGATGAAGATAAGTTGTTTAGTTTATTTAAATATCCCAATGATCGTGTGAAAGAACGAATGAAGAGGGTATTTAAAGATAAAGCAGTTGCCATCAACGAGATCAGTTCGAGAAGAATTACGCTAGAAGAAGCGAAAGAAGCTTTTTATAAAGGGTTTGCGGAAGGACTTAATGTTGATTTGGAGCCATATCAATTAACAGCAGAAGAGCTTCAGTATGTAGAAAAACTGGCTAAAGAGCGCTATGAAAGTGATGAATGGAATTTTAAACGCTAAGTGAAAAAAGCGGCAAACGCCGCTTTTTCTATTAAGTGCTGATTTCTTAGAAGTTGTTTTCTATTAAAAAGCAAGTTGTAAAATTTGTTGAAATTTCTTGTTTTATGGCGAAAAAGTGTAGAAAACGATCGTTTTCTCTCGAAAATGGTTTTTTTTGCGTTTGACAAAAAAAGAATTTTTTGCCTAACCTACAACATGTAGTAGTGTCGAAAATATTTTCGGTACTATATGTTGATTAAAGTAGTTTTGATATGATAACCTAATGGATATTAAGACAACTAGAATTTTTGCTTTTGTTGCTAGATTATTGCAAAAGCTAGACAATTAAATATTTTGAAGGAGTTGTTCTCATTGTCTGTTGTTTTTAGGTCAAAAATGAATGTCGATTTTGAAAGGTTGAATGAGGATATCCACCTATTTCCCCAAGTCCACCCAGTTACCCCAGATATGAAAATTACTCACAAGGGTGTATCACGCTTGGTCATGTTGGACCGTTACACCTTTAAAGACACTGAGAAAATTACCCTAACTAACGGAGACTTTGTTGTTCTAACCATTAAAGAGGACCCAAAATTCCCTGCGCGTGGATTAGGTTACGTTATGGAGATTGATTGGGAGAATAAAAAAGCGAAAGTATTAGTTGAAGAGGAATTCAGAGGAGTATTGGATGCCCAAGAAGAGGCTGAAACAGGAGTAATTTGGAGATCGCTAGATATAATTGAGAAACCGCTGGAGCTTTTTTATGAACAAATTGCGAAGCGGGTTGCCACTGGACTTGCTGAGGTTGAGGAAACAGAAGAGAAGCGAATTGAGTGGACGGAAAAGTTTTATCAAGAGCTTGTAAATTTAAACTTTATTCCGGCAGGTCGTGTGCTTTACGGTGCAGGAGCAAACACGGATGTTACCTATTTCAACTGTTATGTTATGCCGTTTGTTGCTGATTCCCGTGAAGGAATTTCAGATCATCGCAAGCAGGTAATGGAAATCATGAGCCGCGGTGGTGGTGTTGGAACTAATGGTTCAACATTAAGACCAAGAAACACCCTTGCAAGGGGAGTAAACGGAAAATCATCGGGCTCCGTTTCCTGGCTCGATGACATTGCGAAATTGACACACCTTGTAGAGCAGGGTGGCAGCCGCAGAGGCGCACAGATGATTATGCTTGCGGACTGGCATCCGGACATTATTGAATTCATTATTTCTAAAATGCAAAATCCAAGAATTCTTCGATTCTTGATTGAAAATACAAATGAAGAAACAATAAAAAAACACGCCAAGGATAAACTGAAGTTCACACCATTAACGCTACAAGAATCGGCAATGTATCAAGGTATTATAAACTATAAAAACATTCCTGGTTATGGAGGCTTCAGCGAATCAATAATTGCAGATGCTGAAGAGAAACTGGCTACGGGCGGTACTTATACAGTCCATAATTCTGAATTCCTAACTGGAGCCAATATCTCTGTCTGTTTAACAAAAGAATTTATGGAAGCTGTTGAAAATGATGGTGAGTATGAGCTTCGCTTCCCATATGTTGAACAATACGATCAAGAAGAAATGAAAACATACAATGAAGAGTGGCATAAGGTTGGAGATGTCCGTGAATGGGAAAAACTTGGACATAAAATACGTGTTTACAAAAAGATTAAAGCCAAAGAACTTTGGAACCTAATTAATATTTGTGCAACATACTCAGCAGAGCCTGGAATCTTCTTCATTGATAATGCCAACGACATGACAAATGCAAAAGCATATGATCAACAGGTTGTTGCAACAAATCCTTGTGGTGAACAGCCGCTCGCACCATTTTCTGTCTGTAATCTTGCTGCTGTTAACCTTGCTGAGATGGCAGATAAGAAAACAAAAACAGTTGATTTTGAAAAATTAAAACAAACAGTAGCTGTGGGTGTCCGTATGCAGGATAATGTCATTAATGCTACTCCATATTTCCTTGAAGAAAACAAAAAGCAGGCACTCGGTGAACGCCGCGTCGGCTTAGGTGTAATGGGATTGCATGACCTACTCATCTATTGTGAAACTGAATATGGTTCACCAGAAGGAAATGAACTGGTGGATAAAGTGTTTGAAACCATCGCTACAACCGCCTATAGAGAATCAATCGAATTAGCGCAGGAAAAAGGGAGCTTCCCGTTCCTGACTGGGGAAACACAAGAAGAAACCAATCGATTAAGGCAAGCATTTATCAACACGGGATATATGATGAAAATGCCTGAAGATATTCGCCAATCGATCTTAGTGAATGGAATCAGAAATTCACATCTATTAACGGTGGCTCCAACGGGATCCACAGGAACGATGGTTGGGGTATCTACAGGGCTGGAACCTTATTTCTCCTTCTCATACTTCCGAAGCGGCCGACTTGGCAAGTTTATCGAAGTAAATGCAGATATCGTCCAAGAGTACCTTGATCATAATCCAGATGCAGACAAAGAAAATTTACCTAAATGGTTTGTCACAGCAATGGATCTTGCTCCTGAAGCCCATGCGGATGTTCAGTGTGTCATCCAGCGTTGGATTGATAGCTCTATCAGTAAAACGGTAAATGCACCAAAAGGATACAGTGTGGAACAGGTAGAGAAAGTGTATGAACGTCTATACCGAGGCGGTGCAAAAGGCGGAACAGTCTATGTAGATGGTTCTCGTGATTCCCAAGTCTTAACCCTAAAGGCTGAAGAAAATTCAGATGAACAATTATCCATTTTTTCAGAACAGCCTAAACAGCATGTTGTTTTAGTGGATACCATTACGGATCTTCGTTCTACAGACGTAACAATTGGTTCAGAAGTGGGCAATACATGCCCAGTCTGCAGAAAAGGAAAAGTGAAGGAAATTGGAGGCTGCAATACATGCACAAACTGCGGTGCACAATTGAAATGCGGTCTTTAAATCTTATTTGAGGTGTGGAATCATTCCACACCTTTTCATGTTGCGTAAAATATTCTTAAAAAGAAAACAAAATCCTCATAAAACCTATAACATCATCAATTCATTTAAAAACAAAGTCGAATTTTGTAACATAATTGTAATATGGCTGTGACGTGCCTGTTATTCTTTCCTAGTATAGTAAATGTATCGAATCACTCCAAAGGGGGAATAACAAAATGTTAAAGAAATACATCACGGCACTTGCCATGACTGCTACTTTATTAACTTCTTTGTTTACCACTATGGGGGATAAAGCAGAAGCGGCTACTTATAATTATCATGAAAAAGCAATAACGGTTGCCAAAGCAAATCTGGGTGTTCCATATCGTTGGGGCGGAATGTCTCCAAGCGGATTTGATTGTTCAGGCTTAGTAAAATATTCTTATGGAGAGGCAGGAAAGATATTACCTCGTACAGCAGCAGATATGTTCTATACACAGGGTAATCGTGTAGCTTCTTTGCAAGCAGGCGACTTAATGTTTTTTGCACCAAATAAAGCAAGCAAACCTACTCATGTTGCATTGTATATTGGAGCAGGTAAAATGATCATGGCTTCTACTTCGCAGGGAGTAATGATAACTTATACAAATAACAGTTACTGGCAGCCAAGATATATTGGAGCAAAACGAATATAAGATCTTGAAAAAGAGCATCCATTGATGCTCTTTTTACATAGACCTGAAATTTTCTTCTTGTCCTTAGTACTATTTTAGGCGGCTCCTGCTTAAAGATGTAACAATGAGACCATCATGGGGAGTGGCTGCCATGAATATCGACGGTGTATTATCTGGGGGAGGCATAAAAGGATTTGCTTTAATTGGTGCTTACGAGGAAATTGAAAGCAGAGGTTTACGCTTTGTAAGAATGGCAGCAACAAGCGCAGGTTCGATTGTAGCAGCGTTTATTGCTGCTGGCTATACAAGTCAAGAAATATACCAGTTGATCGATGAAGTGGATATGGATCTGATGCTTGATACCCGTAAATCACTCATTCCATTTTCTTTTTTTAAATGGCTGTCAGTCTATTGGAAACTGGGGTTATATAGAGGCGTGGAATTTGAAAAGTGGATGACAGAAAAACTTGCAGCAAAGGGGCTGAGAACATTCTCGGATTTACCGCCTAAAACTCTTCGGGTTATTGCTTCTGACCTTTCAAATGGAACGATGATAGTGCTGCCTGACGATTTAGAAAAATACGGAATTTCTTCAAACTCATTTCCCATTGCAAAAGCAATTAGGATGAGCTGCAGTATTCCATATTTTTTTGAGCCTGTGAGATTGCGTTCAATAACCGGTATTAACATCATTGTTGATGGAGGGGTCTTAAGTAACTTTCCTATGTGGATATTTGATAGGGAGGACGAACGAAAAGTCAGACCTGTCCTGGGGATTTCCCTGAGTGCGAGTGAATATGAGCATAAAAAACATACAATAAAAAATGGCATCCAATTATTTGCAGCTTTGTTTGAAACGATGAAAGATGCCCATGACTCGAGGTATATTTCCAAAAAACATGCAAAAAATATCATCTTTATTCCCACTGAAGGGATTCTTCCTATTGAGTTTCATTTAACAGATATTCAAAAGCAGGAATTGTTTACAATAGGAAAAGAGCATGCCAAAAATTTCTTGAATCAGTGGAGTTACTAATATTTTTGTATTATTTATAATAAAGGAAAATTTATATCAAAAAAGAATCGAGCGTGTTAAAATGACGCTCGATTTTTCTTTTTTCCTTTTTTTCCTTCAATGACTGTTAGATGAGCAGGAGATTTCTTTTTAGGCTTGGTATTTTTCTTAAGTGGTGATAAAGTACCGAGGCCGGAATTTTTTGGATTCGAATCGCCGCCCTTTTGCAGCAAGCGCCGTTTTGATCTTCTTGCAGCTTTTAGAAATGCACGCTGCTCTTTTTTCTGAGGGCTTGAGGTTGAAAATTTACGAACAACAAAATAGATCACACAACAAATCAATGCGATGACTGCTAATCCCTGAATAAAACCGGCGGGATTAGCTGAAAATGAACTAACAACGCCGATAATGGCAAGAATGATCAGTCCCCCGACAACAATTAAAGATGTCCGATTTTTCAAGAAAGCCACCTCCCTAAGAGCATCATAAGCATTTTTTTACTCTTTTAAACCCTTCATTTATGGATTTTAGACAATTTCTTCCGTTTCAATTTTATATTCAGCTTCCTTTTCTTTTCGGAGTAACTCATTAAAGGAATGAATCGCCACTTCTACCTGGTCATGACTAGGTTCCTTTGTTGTTAACAGCTGAAGCCATAATCCTGGAAGTCCGAGATACTTTAGCACTGGAACATCTCTTAATTTATTCGTGAATTGCAAAACTTCAAAGGCAATACCTAAAACCACTGGTATTAAAATTAATCGGTCAACAATTCGTAACCAAAGAGGAGAAGTCGGAACGGCCATATAAACAAAAACACCAACAATAACAGTAAATAATATGAAACTGCTCCCGCATCGATAATGAAGTCGGGAATGGGCCTGAACATTTTCAACCGTCAGTTCCGCACCAGCCTCAAAGGTATTTATTACTTTATGCTCAGCACCATGATATTGAAACACCCTTTTAATTAATGGTGTTAAGGAAACAAAATAAATATAGCAAAGTAAAATTAACAGTTTAAAAAACCCTTCCACCAATACTTGGGCAACATCTGATGAAAACAGCGGCCTCGTTAATTCAGCTAAGAAGATGGGGATTAATGTAAACGCAAATTTTCCAAATAAAAATGATATGACACCAATTGTCGCAACACTAAGGTACATCGATAATTTGGGGGCTTCTTTTTCCTTTAGTTTTTCATCATCTTTCGGGTCTGTATCATATCTTTCTGTGGAAAAGTTCAAATGCTTTGAACCGTTTGCACTGGCCTCAATAATGGCAATAATCCCACGAAGGAAAGGGATTTTTTTGAAACTGGTTAAGGTAGGATTTTGTTTGCGGGGCAAATGAAAATAATCTATTGAATGGTCCCTTCTGCGAATCGCCGTAACATAATGATATTTTCCGCCAAACATAACTCCCTCGACCACGGCTTGACCGCCGTATACCGTTTTTTGCGATTTAGACATACACATCAACACCAATCTATAACAAAGTTGCACATTAGCAGAAAACAAAAATCTGAATGTACTTAAATGTATTCTACTAGAAAAATCAAAAAACCTCTAGGAATGACATATTCTTTCCAATTAAAAATCAAAAAATATTTTTTTAGGTGCAAAAGATTGGAAAGTAAAGGACATAATAACTATGCCTTTGTTAAACAAGGATTTAATTACCCACTCCAGGCAGGAGCGGTCCAGTAAGCCTCCTTTATAGCTTATGTGCCTGTGGGGTCTTTCCTGCCTCATACTCCCGTGGGAGTCTTCGCGCCTTCCACTCCATCAACTAAGAATAATCTACAACGCTCTTTAACATAGCCTTTATTTAAAGAAAAATGTTTTAGTACTATTATAAATAGCATTGGAGGAAATATTATGACTAAAGAATTGAAGACGAGATATCCACAACCTATGTCATTGCCAGTGATGGTATTCTGGACTGGGTTATTTGGAGGAATCTTTTGGGGATTGATTGGATTTATCGCATCCTACCTTAGTTTTACTGATATACGTCCCAATGTAATCATTGAACCGTGGGCACTTGGGAAATGGAAATACGGGTGGCAGGGAACAGTTTTATCCATAGTTTTGCTCGGCCTGATTTCCGTTTGTGCTGCCTTCATTTATTACTTACTGCTTAAAAGGTTTAAAGGCTGGTGGATGGGTTTATGCTATGGTATTGTCTTGTTCCTGCTTGTTTTTTTTATTTTAAATCCTTTATTTCCTGGAATTAAGCCATTTGTGGACTTAAGCAGGGATACTGTCATCACCTCAATTTGTATATATATTGTATATGGGATTTTTATTGGATATTCCATTAGTTACGAGTATCAATTGAATTCCATGCAAAAGAAGGAAGCCTCAACCTGACTTACTAATAGTGCGAATCAACTGGTTATGATAAAATGAACTAGTGACTGAAAAGGAGAGTGGAGGAAATGGGGAAATTAGAAAAATTACGATCTAGTTTTGCAGCAAATGGCATTGATGGGGTATTGATTACAAGCCCATATAACCGCCGATACATATCAAATTTTACTGGTACTGCCGGTGTTGTATTAATCAGTAGTGACCAAGCGCATTTTATTACCGATTTCCGTTACATGGAACAAGCATCCAAACAATGCGAGGGCTTTGAAATTATTAAGTTTGCTGAAACACTCCAAAAAGAAGTCGCGCTGCAAATTAAAAAATTAGGCATTCAAAAACTTGGAGTGGAAGAGGATTACTTAACTTTATCTTCATTTAAATTATATGAAAAAGAAATCGAAGCTGAACTAGTCCCTATTTCTGGGGTAATTGAAAAATTACGCTTGATTAAGACTGATGCAGAGATTAAGATATTAAAGGAAGCTGCGGATATTGCTGATGCAGCCTTTAAACATATCTTGGACTTTATTCGTCCAGGGAAAACTGAACTTGAAGTAGCGAATGAGTTAGAATTCTTTATGAGAAAAGCCGGAGCGGTTTCTTCATCTTTCGATACGATTGTTGCATCAGGTTATCGTTCCGCATTGCCTCATGGTGTTGCTAGTGAGAAGATCATCGAAAAAGGCGATATGGTAACACTCGATTTTGGAGCATATTACAAAGGATATGTTTCTGATATAACAAGAACAGTTGCCGTTGGCGAGCCTGACAGCAAGCTGAAAAATATCTATGAAATTGTTTTGGAAGCACAAATTCGTGGTATGGAAGGCATTAAACCAGGAATGACTGGGAAGCAGGCCGATGCATTAACGAGAGACTACATATCAGAAAAAGGTTACGGAGATTACTTTGGACATTCAACTGGACATGGGATTGGCCTTGAAGTCCATGAAGGACCAAGCCTTTCTGCAAAGTCGGATATCGTTTTGGAACCTGGAATGATCGTAACATGTGAACCAGGAATTTATATCCCTGGTCTTGGTGGTGTGCGGATTGAAGATGATACGCTTATTACGAAAGACCATAATGAAGCGCTCACTCATTCTGCAAAAGAACTTATTATATTGTAGGGATTTAGGAGGATTTTAAGATGATTTCAGTTAACGATTTCCGAACAGGTTTAACGATTGAAGTGGACGGCGGCATTTGGCGCGTCATTGATTTCCAACACGTGAAACCTGGAAAGGGAGCTGCATTCGTACGTTCCAAACTTCGTAACCTTCGAAATGGAGCAATTCAGGAAAAAACATTCCGTGCCGGTGAAAAAGTAGAGAAAGCACAAATTGACAACCGAAAAATGCAATACCTATATGCAAGCGGTGATCAACACGTGTTTATGGATATGGAATCTTACGAACAAGTAGAACTTCCAGCAACAAGTATTGAATACGAATTAAAGTTTTTAAAGGAAAACATGGAAGTACATATCATGATGTTCCATGGTGAAACACTTGGTGTAGAATTGCCTAACACAGTAGTACTAGAAGTTACTGAAACAGAACCAGGTATTAAAGGTGACACAGCTTCAGGCGGTACAAAGCCTGCAACAATGGAAACAGGTCTTGTTGTACAAGTGCCGTTCTTTGTTAACCAAGGTGACAAATTAATCATTAATACTACAGATAGCTCTTACGTATCAAGAGCATAGTCCATAAAAAAGCCTTAGACTGATTGACGGTCTAGGGCTTTTTTTAATATTTGTCCACTTTGAATCCTGTTTTGGGTTCAAGCCTTTTCTAATATTTTGGGCGATAATGATACTCTACCAAAACGTTGGCTGTGACATTTATTTGACCTGGCTCAAAATTTGTGGAGCTGATCCCTTTTACAATAGTTTCCATATGCAGTGGGAATGGCCGCTCTGTTGTACCCCCCTCTACAATTAAATGGGGGACGGGTGACAAACTGACATTTAGAGTGTTGGCGATTACTTTTGCTTTTTCCATCGCATTTTGTAAGGCGAGTGCCAATGCTTGATGATCATACCGTTCTTTATCTTTTACCTTAAATTGAACATTTGAGACATAATTAACACCTTGTTGTACCGAATTATCAACAATTTTCCCAATCATGGATAAATCTACTATTTTCACCTGTATAATATTTGTTATTTTATAGCCGCGAAATAGTTGTTTTCCTTGTTCGTAGTCATATTCAGATTCAATACGGTAGTCAAAGGTTTGAATATCTGTTTTATTAAGACCAAGCGAAAGAAGAGCATTGATAACTTTTGTTGATGATTGCCCATTCTGCTGCTGAGCTGTTAGCAGATCTTTTCCTTCTGAAATGACACCTAGATTTATAGAGGCTAAATCAGGAGAAACTGCAAGTGTGCCCTCTCCATTCACTTTGATCACATAATGCCCCTTACCTTGTGTTGGCTGTTGATAATGATTATACATGCCAAACCTCCGAAAACCTTTATTTTCTATAAGATACGAGCGATTTTATGGAAATGTTCCTTCAATTAAACCTATTTATCGGAAGCTTGAGGTCTATTAAAAAATCAAACAAATAGAATGAAAGTGAGAATGAACAGATTTACGTGTCATATTGTGTCCAACCAGGCATACATTTTAAATAGTAAGACAAGCGTTGACAAGGAGGTAATCATTTTGGAAACAGTTCTTCCATTTTTACCTAAAAGCATTGCTGGCCAAATCAAACAAATCCCTCCTGAACATATAAATGAATTGGAAGAAATTCGGATTCGTATCAATCGGCCTATTGAAATAACGATCAGTGGAGGCCCTCCTAGATTTTTAGGATATATAGTTCAACCTGATGATGCTTTTCATTTTATGAATAAAATCAGCCAATTTTCCATTTATACACTAGAGGAAGAATTAAAACGCGGATATATAACGATCTCTGGGGGGCATAGAATTGGACTTGCAGGGAAAGTCATTCTTGAGGATGGGAAGGTAAAGGCAGTTCGGGACATTTCCTCTTTTAACATTCGAATCGCCAGAGAAAAAGTTGGCATTGGTGATCCGATGATCCCTTTTATTTATCAAGGAAACTGGATGAATACAATGGTAATCGGTCCGCCGCAGACAGGAAAGACAACACTGTTGCGAGATCTTGCCCGAATTATTTCTACCGGAATAGTATCAGTAGATATACAAGCAAGTAAAGTAGGGATTGTGGATGAGCGCAGTGAAATAGCCGGATGTGTAAATGGAATCCCTCAGCTAAGCTTTGGCTACCGTTTGGACGTGCTGGATGCCTGTCCAAAGGCAGAGGGAATGATGATGATGATTCGATCGATGAGCCCGGAAGTCTTAATTGTTGATGAAATTGGACGCAAGGAGGATGCTGAAGCGATTCAGGAAGCGGTACATGCAGGAATTAAACTGATGATGACAACACATGGCAGCAGTTTAGATGAAATCAGGAATAGGCCCTCGCTCAAGGAAATCCTAAATCAAAGAATATTTGATCGATTCATTGTTCTTAACAGGAGTTCTGGCCCTGGGACAATTACCCATATATTGGACGAGTGCGGAATGGAATTATATCAAAAAGTGAGAGTGACATAAATGGTAAAGCTGATAGGTGCCATTTTCATCATTGTGGCAACCACTGTCATTGGATTTGAATTTTCACGGAATTTTAGTGAGAGACCGCGGCAGCTAAGAGCTTTAAGGTCTGCATTACAAGCGTTGGATGCTGAGATTATGTATGGACACACCCCACTTCATGAAGCATCAAGACGATTAGCTGAGCAGCTGGCACCTCCGCTTTCGGTTTTTTTTAATGGTTTTGCAGAGAGATTAACAAATACGGAAACGACGGTAAAAGAAGCATGGGAAATGAGTTTAAAAGAGGTATGGAAGGCAACTGCATTAAAACAAGGAGAATTTGAAATCATGAAGCAGTTTGGAGAAACTCTTGGCCGATATGATCGTATTTCGCAGCAAAAACAAATTATGCTTACACTTTCTCACCTTGAAAGAGAGGAAGCAGACGCCCTGCAGGCACAGGCAAAATACGAGAAAATGCTAAAAAGTCTTGGCTTCTTAACCGGACTTTTACTAATTATTTTATTATTTTAGGAGGAAAAGCAATGGGGTTAGACGTTGATATTATATTTAAAATTGCTGGAGTAGGGATTGTTGTGGCATTTTTGCATACAGTTCTCGATCAAGTAGGGAAGAAGGAATACGCTCAATGGGTAACCCTTTTTGGGTTTATTTACATCCTGTTCCAGGTTGCTTCTATAGTCGATGATCTTTTCCAGAAAATAAAATCAGTATTCTTATTCCAATAGAAAGGGGGGCTCTACGATTGAAATCATAAAAATCGTTGGGATATCTTTTGTTGCCACCTTTCTTGCTCTGATTGTGAAAGAACAAAAACCCAATTTTGCTTTCCTATTAATCGTTTTTGTCGGCTGTGCTATTTTTCTTTTCCTGGTAGACAAAATTTATGAGATCATTCACATGCTAGAAAGGCTGGCAGTGAATGCAAAAGTAAATTTAGTCTACGTTGAAACCATCCTAAAAATCATCGGTATTGCCTATATCGCAGAATTTGCCGTTCAAATTACCAAGGATGCGGGACAAGGATCAATTGCTTCTAAAATTGAATTAGCAGGAAAAGTAATCATTCTTGCGATGGCAATTCCGATTCTGACTGTATTGATTGAAACCATAATTAAACTAATTCCCGCTTGATCCAATCCTTAAAATGAGGTGTAAATATTGAAGCAATGGATGCAGATCATTCCGATAATGATTCTTTTAACCTTATTTTTTTGTATTCCAAATGCTCAAGCAGCAGAAAATTCCAAAGATCCTCCAGCGCTTTCACCCCAAGAGTTGGTAGATTCACAGCTGAAATCGCTGGATTTGTCTGACTTAAAGCAATTTTGGGAGGATATTACCAATAAATATGGCGGCTTCCTTCCTGAAAGTCAGAAAGGGAGTCTTTATGAATTTATGAAAGGCGAGAAAAAATTTTCGCTCAAACTCTGGGGACAGGGGTTTTTAAAATTTGCTTTTCAGGAATTTGTAGCAAATGGAAAACTACTGGGTTCGATTATTATGCTGGCGATTTTCAGCATGTTTCTCCAATCAATGCAAAATGCTTTTGAACAAAGTAATGTCAGTAAAATAGCCTATGCAATTGTCTACATGGTCTTAGTCATACTGGCTCTGAATAGTTTCCATATTGCTATAAACTACGCTAATGAAGCCATTGGTACGATGATTTCATTTGTTCTCGCCCTGATTCCGCTGTTGCTAGCATTAATGGCTGCATCAGGGGGGATTGCTTCCGCAGCTTTTTTTCATCCCGTCATTTTGTTTTTAATGAATATGAGCGGATTTTTAATGCAATATTTGATTCTACCGCTTCTGTTCTTAGGAACTCTGCTTAGCATTGTTAGCACAATGTCAGAACAATATAAAGTAACCCAATTGGCATCACTGCTGCGCAATTGGAGCATAGGGTTGATGGGACTTTTCCTAACTGTTTTCTTGGGAGTTATTTCGGTACAGGGTGCTTCCGCAGCCGTTACCGATGGGATCACCATTCGGACGGCCAAATTTCTCGCGGGAAACTTTATCCCAGTTATAGGCAGAATGTTTACCGATGCCACAGATACCGTTGTTAGTGCATCTGTTCTTTTGAAAAATACTGTTGGTATCGCAGGAGTTGCGATTCTCCTCATAATTGTTGCTTTTCCTGCCATTAAAATCTTAATGATTTCTTTTATATATAAATTTGCTGCTTCTGTCCTTCAACCATTGGGAGGCGGGCCAATCATTAAGTGTCTTGATATTATCAGCAAAAGTGTCATATATGTTTTTGCAGCACTAGGAATTGTATCGTTAATGTTCTTTTTAAGTATAACAGTCATTGTGGCCGCCGGGAATTTAACGATGATGATGAGATAGGAGGTGGCAGATGAATGGAATTTTTAAAAGAGTGGGTAACAAATATTATTCTATTTATTTTGTTAGCTACAGTTATTGATATGCTTCTTCCAAATTCTAGTATGCAAAAATATACAAAGATGGTCACTGGATTATTATTAATTGCGATCATTCTTACACCGATCTATAAGCTGATTTCTAAGGATTTTGAAGAGAATCTCTCATCCATCCCTTCTTTTCAAGTGCCGGAAAAAAATAATATGAAAAATAACATAGATTTAAAGAAAAAAGAAATACAAGCCTCCCAGCATGCATATATTTTAGAAGAAACGGCTGCACAGCTGAAAAAGGAGGCAGAAGAGGAGTTGATAAAAAAATACGGTTTAGAAATTGATAAAATCAATATCACAACGAACGGAAAAAGTGACCAAGCATTCCCAGACAACCTCCAAAAAATCACCGTTCTTCTGAAGCAGTCGAGTAATGACGGAAAAACAGTAGAAGCGATTAAACCGATTGTTATTAACACCGATGCACCTTTATCCTCTCAAAAATCAACAGCAGAATCAGATAAGATTGCAGCATATCTATCAAAACAATGGAATGTCACAAAAGAAACAGTAGATGTTTCGATTGAAGGGGGGATCGATCAACAAAATGGATAATCAAAAGGGGCCGTTTTCGTGGCTCAAAAAGCTGCTCAAATTAGAAGAAAACTCTGATAAGAAAATAGGAAAATATCAGTATATGCTTCTCGTATTATGTGTTGGAGCTGCATTTATGGTCGTTGGAAATGTCTTTTTTAAGTCAGGAAGCTCCACTAACAGTATACAAGCATCAGCAAATCAAAACACACAATCAAGTGATGTTCCGGCATTTGGTCAAAGTAAAAGTTCTGGAAATTCAGCCATTGCCGAGTACGAGGGAAAATATGAGGATCAATTAAGGAAGGCCATTGAAGAAATGTTAGGTGTGAAGGACGTAACGGTTGTAGTAAACATTGATTCTACTGATAAAAAAATACTTGAAAAAAATACAGTCACAAAGGAACAAACCACGGAGGAAACTGCAACAGACGGAGGTCAGCGTAAAGTTCAGGATACTTCCACAGATCAGCAGCTAGTGATCATCAAAAATGGCGATAAAGAGGTTCCGATCGTTGTTGAAACCAAAAAGCCTGCGATTCGCGGGGTCCTTGTAGTAGCCAAGGGTGCGGAAAATATAGAAGTGAAAAAGTGGATTGTCGAGGCTGTTACAAGGGTTCTAGGGGTTCCAAGTTACCGGGTTGCGGTAATGCCTAAAAAATAAAGGGAGGATTATTGAATGTTGTTGAAAAAACAAACAGTATGGCTATTAACGATGTTAAGTTTAGTGGTTGTTTTATCAGTATATTACATCACATCCCCAGAGCAAAAAAGTAAAGACCTTGCTGTAGTCGAGCAAAAAGCTAAAAATCAAACAACGCAACAAACAAAGACCCAATCAAAGGACGGGCAAAAAGTAGTTTCTCAGGCAGCTGGAGACAGCACATTTGAACAACTGCGAATGACACTTGATGATCAGCGAAGCCAACAAAAAGAGGAATTGACAAACGAACTTGCAGCTACAAACTTGCCAGCAGAGGAACGAAGCAAAATAAAAGATCAAATGGATAAATTAAATGAAACTGCACAAAAGGAAGAAATTCTTGAAACACTTATTAAAACGATGGGTTATGAAGATGCCTTAGTCAGAGCTGATGGTGAAAATGTAAGAGTCACAGTAAAGTCAAAGAAAAAACTTTCTCCTACCGAAGCTAACCAAATCATTCAAAAAGTTAAAAAAGAGATTGGTGAAACAAATTTTGTTGCCGTTGAATTTGCGCCATCCAAATAAAGCAGAAAAAGGGAGAGCAGCCGCTTTCCTTTTTCTGTTTAATTCAGATAAAAGTAGCCTACAATGATATTTTACAAGGAAAACGTTTTCAAAAATTCACATTTTATCAAAAAAATATTAAGATGGAGAGGCCTGATAAGGTGTAAAATGAAATAGGGTTCATTAAGATTATTGAACTTTAACAAGATATTATCGTATAGTATTAATATCTAGTCTTAAATTTAAAGGAACAAGGGGTGTTACGAAATGTTAAAAGTACAAGAAATTCGTGAACTAATTAAATTGATCGATCAATCAACGATTGATGAATTTGTATATGAAAATGATGGATCAAAAATAAAAATGAAGAAAAATGCAGGGGAGACAGTTACAACTGTCCAGCCAATGCTGCAAACAGCTGTCTCGGCAGCTCCAGCAGTCCAGCACATTCCAGCGCCTTCTGCTACACCTGTAGCGGCAGTCCAAGAAACGACTCAGGAGACTCCAAAGGCTGAGGCTGCGACAGAAGCAGCTGCATCTAATTTACATAAAATCACATCACCTATGGTTGGAACTTTTTATGGATCACCAAGCCCTGATGCAGATGCTTATGTGAAACCTGGTTCTAAAGTAACAAAAGATTCCATTGTATGTATTGTAGAAGCGATGAAATTATTTAACGAAATTGAAGCAGAAGTAAATGGGGAAATCGTTGAAGTGCTCGTGAAAAATGGCCAGCTAGTTGAATACGGACAGCCATTATTTTTAGTGAAACCAGAATAAGGAGCGGTAACAGGATGATAAAAAAACTGTTAATTGCAAACAGGGGAGAAATTGCTGTTAGGATTATTCGAGCCTGCCGGGAAATGGGAATTGAGTCTGTGGCCGTATTTTCCGAGGCCGATCGCGATGCACTACATGTTCAGCTTGCTGATGAAGCATACTGCATCGGTCCTACTCCTTCGAAAGACAGCTATCTGAACGTAACGAATATAATTAGTGTGGCAAATCTTACTGGATGTGATGCAATCCATCCAGGATATGGTTTTTTAGCTGAAAATGCTGACTTTGCTGAACTTTGCCGGGAATGTCATATTACTTTTGTCGGCCCAAGCCCAGAAGCGATTACGAAAATGGGAACAAAAGATATTGCCAGGGAGACAATGCAGGAAGCAGGAGTACCGATAGTTCCAGGATCAAAAGGAATTATTAAGGATATCGATGAAGCGTTGGAGCTCGTAAAAACCATCCATTATCCAGTTATCATTAAAGCTACTGCTGGAGGCGGCGGAAAAGGAATCCGAATTGCTAAGAATGAACAAGAATTAATAAAAGGCATCAATATAACTCAGCAGGAAGCCTTGACTGCATTTGGTAATCCAGGGGTGTATATTGAAAAATATATTGAGGACTTCCGCCATGTAGAAATACAAGTTTTGGCAGATACCCATGGCAACACTATTCACTTAGGTGAACGTGACTGTTCCATTCAGAGGAGACTTCAAAAACTACTGGAAGAAACACCATCACCCGCTCTTGACGGAGAAATTCGTGCAGAAATGGGAAATGCAGCTGTAAAGGCAGCAAAAGCGGTTAATTATTCAGGTGCCGGTACAGTAGAATTTATTTATGACTATCGCAATCGGAAATTCTATTTTATGGAAATGAATACTAGAATCCAAGTAGAACATCCTGTTACGGAAATGGTTACTGGGGTAGATTTGATCAAAGAGCAGATCCGTGTAGCAAATGGTGAAAAATTGTCTATCACTCAAAAGGACGTTACGTTTAACGGCTGGGCAATAGAGTGTAGAATCAATGCTGAAAACCCTGAAAAGAACTTTCTTCCATCTGCTGGAAAGATTAATATGTATCTGCCACCGGGTGGACTGGGTGTTCGAATCGATTCAGCTGCATACCCTGGATACACGATTCCACCTTACTATGATTCGATGATTGCAAAAGTCATCGCATATGGCAGTACTAGAGATGAAGCCATTGCAAGAATGAAGCGGGCATTAAGTGAATTTGTTGTTGAAGGGATTCATACCACTATTCCTTTTCATTTGAAACTGCTTGAACATCAACAATTTGTAGAAGGAAATTTCAATACGAAATTCCTCGAATTGCATGATGTGATGAAATCAGTCTAAAAACCGGAGGTGTTTTAGGTGAGCGAGTTTAATATCTTGGAAATGGAACAAGAAAATGATGGACTTGGCAAAATTGAGATAGCACCTGAAGTTATTGAAGTAATCGCTGGTATAGCAGCAAACGAGGTTGAGGGAGTTGCTGGCATGCGCGGCAACTTTGCTGCAGGCGTTGTCGAGCGTTTAGGAAAGAAAAATCATGGTAAAGGCGTTAAAGTAGAGCTTACTGAGACTGGAATAAAGGTGGATGTATACTGTTTAATGAAATTTGGCGTCTCCATTCCTGTCATCGCTGGAAAAGTTCAGGATAATATCCGTCAGGCGCTGCACAATATGACTGCTTTAGAAGCAGAAGAGGTTAACATTCATGTAGTCGGGATTCAATTTGAAACACAAAAAATTGAGCCTGAAATCGATTCGGAAATGTAACACGAACAACCAAAGGATCTTCCTTTGGTTGTTCTATTTCTATGCAAAATTGAAAAAAAAACCAAACTTAAAGTGCGATTCCGTATCAGTTGTGCTATTATCTTTTGTGTAAGTGAGAATGTATTTAAAGTATAGGACTATTTAAATCCTAAAAGGAGTTATTGGAATAATGAAAAGAAGAACAGCCAGAGAAAAAGCGCTTCAGGCTCTTTTTCAAATTGATGTCAGTCAGACGGAGCCAGAATCAGCAATTGAACATGTTTTAGAAGAAGAAGCAGGTGATGATTATCTGTCAAAACTTGTATTCGGTGTAATCGAACATAAAACTGAAATTGACAATCTGATAAGTGAAAATCTTGAAAAATGGTCGTTAGATCGTTTGGCAACCGTTGACCGTAACCTTCTAAGAATAGCTGTATTTGAATTGAAATTCATACAGCAGGAAGTTCCGGAAAATGTTGTTTTAGATGAAGCCATTGAAATAGCAAAAATATATGGAGATGACCAGTCAAGCAAGTTTGTTAACGGAGTCTTATCAAAGATAAAGCAAAGTCTCAATAATTGATTGGTTCCTCTGAAAAAGGGTAAGGGGAGGAATGAAATTGACAGCACAAATCATTAATGGAAAAGAAATTGCCGAAAAAAAGAAAGTGCAAATTGCAGAAGAAGTTAAGTTGCTCAAAGCAAAGGGGGTCACTCCTGGGCTGGCAGTTATTCTAGTCGGTAATAATCATGCATCCCGTACGTACGTTTCAAATAAACAAAAAACTTGTGAAGAACTAGGAATGTATTCCTTATTAATTGAATTGCCTGAAGAGACGCCTGAAGTAGAATTATTATCAAAGATTGAGGAATTAAATGGAGACTCCAAAATTCACGGGATCTTAGTTCAACTACCTCTCCCTGAACATATTGATGAAAAAAAGGTGATTGAAACCATTACTCCAGCCAAGGATGTTGACGGTTTTCACCCCATCAATATCGGGAGAATGATGGCGGGGCAAAATGCCTTCTTGCCTTGCACACCGTTTGGAATTATGGTGTTGTTAGAGGAAAGCGGCATTTCTATTTCAGGTAAAAATGCAGTAGTTGTAGGAAGAAGTAATATCGTTGGCAAACCTGTTGGGCAATTATTGCTGAACCAGAATGCTACTGTCACGTATTGCCACTCTAGAACGAAAGATTTAGCTGTACATACGAGTCAGGCAGATATACTGATCGCTGCAGTTGGAATACCTAATTTTATTAGAGCAGAACATGTCAAAGAGGGCGCCGTCGTCATTGATGTCGGTATTAACCGTAACGATGAAGGAAAGCTCTGCGGCGATGTTGCATTTAATGAAGTGAGGGAAAAGGCTGGATATATCACACCTGTCCCTAAAGGGGTCGGTCCAATGACCATTACAATGTTGATGTATAATACTTTAAAATCAGCAAAAGAAACACTAAGGTAGATACCCCATTTTTTGAGAAGCTGTTCTTATCTTTTATGATATTAAGTTCCATTCCGGTGGTTTTGCGGACAAAAAGAAGGGCTTAATATATAATAGTTAAGGACAGTTTTAATTATATGGGGCTAAAGAGGTATAACCATGCAGGAACAAAGATATTTATCTGTGAATGCTTTAACAAAATACATAAAACGAAAATTTGATGCGGACCCGCATTTACATGATCTCCATGTTCGAGGAGAAATTTCTAATTTTAAACAACATTCAAGCGGGCATATGTATTTTACTCTTAAGGATGAAAAAGCTCGCATTTTGGCTGTTATGTTTTCAAGTAATTCCCGTTCAATGAAGTTTACACCGGAAAACGGGATGAAAGTTATCGTGAAGGGCGATATAACAGTTTATGAACCGAGCGGTCAGTATCAAATCTATATTAAGGAAATGCAGCCTGATGGCATTGGAGAATTATTTTTAGCGTATGAACAATTAAAACAGAGACTGGAAATAGAAGGTTTATTTGCCGCGGAAAACAAGAAAGCTATCCCTCTTTACCCAAGAACGGTTGGGGTAATCACTTCACCGACGGGTGCTGCCATCCGAGATGTGATTACTACCATAAAACGGCGTTATCCAATCGTAAATATCTTGGTTCTGCCAGTTCTTGTACAAGGTGAGCAAGCTGCTCCATCTATTGCTAAGGCAATTGAAAAAGCCAATAACCGGGAAGATATAGATGTACTAATTGTTGGGCGCGGCGGCGGTTCCATTGAAGAGTTATGGGCTTTCAATGAGGAAGTAGTGGCTCGGGCCATTTTTGCTTCAATGATACCGATTATTTCGGCTGTCGGTCATGAGACTGATTTCACCATTGCCGATTTTGTCGCTGATCTTAGGGCTCCAACACCGACTGGAGCAGCAGAACTTGCTGTTCCGCATGTAGACGAGCTGATGGACAGGGTTTTGCAGCGGCAAACTCGCCTGCTGCGGGCAATGCAGGAGCAATTTCGCTTTCAAAAAGAAAGGTTCCATCGCACGCAAAAATCCTATGCTTTTCGTTACCCGTTAAGGCTCTATGAGCAAAAAATAGAGCATGTTGACAGATTGACAGAAATGCTTGTTCGCGGATCAGCTCGCTTAACTTCTTTGAAAAAAAATCAGCATGATGTTTTGGAAAAACGCTTGCAGCGAATGCATCCCCGAGAAGCGCTGACTGAAGCCAGAACGAGCTTTGAACGAGTGCAAAAAGATTTGAACAAGGCCATGGTAAAAGTTCATTCTAAAAAGCAAACGGATTTTCAAAGAATCATTTCAACACTACGTGCGCTTAGCCCTCTTGCGATAATGGAACGAGGCTACAGCTTAGCCTATTCGGAAGATAACCGCTTAATAAAGAGTGTTTCACAAGTCAAAAATTTCGACAAGGTTCAGATTCAATTAACAGATGGAAGTTTATTTTGCCAAGTCGAGCAAATAAAGGAGATCGAAAATAGTGACGAATGATCAAAAAATATCATTTGAAGAAGCTATGACAAAGCTGGAACAAATCGTAGAAAAGCTCGAAGAGGGCGATGTTCCGCTTGAAGAAGCAATTAAGTATTACAAAGAAGGAATGGAATTATCCAAACTTTGTCATGATAAATTGAAAAATGTTGAAGAACAGCTAACACAGATTATTACGGAGGACGGCCGTACTGAAAGCTTTACGCTAAATGAGGAGGAATAGTCTTGGACAGAACAGCTTTAGAGGCATTTACTCAAGAATATAAATCACTTCTGGACAGAGAGCTTCGCAGACTGGTTGAAAAACTGGATGCTCCATCCATCATAAAGGATTCCATGATCTATTCCCTTGAAGCAGGCGGAAAGCGAATTCGGCCGCTCTTATTGTTTGCCACACTGGAAGCTTTTGGACAGGAACCGCAAAAAGGCTTGTCAGCCGCTGCAGCTATCGAAATGATTCATACGTATTCATTAATTCATGACGATTTGCCAAGTATGGATGATGACGATCTTAGAAGAGGAAAGCCAACAAATCATAAGGTTTTTGGCGAAGCTGTGGCCACATTGGCCGGGGACGCTTTATTAACATATAGCTTTGAAGTAATGAGCCAGCTGCCGTCGGAAATTATCTCTCCTGAAACAAAGTTAAGGTTAATCTTGGAAATGGCAAAAGCTGCAGGAACGGAAGGAATGGTTGGCGGGCAAGTTGCCGATATGGAAGCTGAAGGAAAAACCTTATCCCTTAAGGAGCTTGAATATATTCATATTCATAAGACTGGAAAGTTACTGGGGTTTAGTGTTTTAGCAGGGGCAATTATTGCCGGTGCTAACCTAAGTGAAACTGATAATCTCTCGGCATTTTCCCATCATCTTGGTTTAGCTTTTCAAATTCAAGATGATATTCTGGATTTAGTAGGTGATCAGCAGTTGATCGGAAAGCCTGTTGGCAGCGACACTGCCAACTATAAAAATACCTATCCTTCTTTGTTAACACTGGAAGGTGCAAAATCTGCTTTGATGAAACACATAACACTTGCCAAAGAAAATTTGTCAAAAACAAGCTTAAATACAAAATTGCTAATGGAAATAACCGATCTTGTAGCCATCAGAGATCATTAATCAAACGAGTATTTGAGACAATGTAATAATTGTGTTATAATAGTTTTCATTGTAGAAAACGTTGTCAGGGCCGTTATCACGATTGTGTTAGCGGCTATTTTTTAGAATAAGTGAAACGATATAAATAGAGAAAATTTAGTAAGAAAAAGTATGAAAGTGAGTGATCCATAAATGGATCTGTTGTCCATTAAAGACCCATCCTTCTTAAAAGGGATGACTAACAAAGATTTGGAGTCTTTAAGTCAGGAAATTAGAAATTTTTTAATTGAAAAGCTGTCTGTAACGGGAGGGCATATTGGTCCAAATTTAGGTGTAGTCGAATTAACTATCGCCCTTCACAAATGTTTTGACAGTCCAACAGATAAAATAATTTGGGATGTTGGACATCAGTCCTATGTTCATAAAATTTTGACGGGCAGAGCAAACGAATTTGATTCATTGCGACAATATAAAGGGTTATGCGGATTTCCAAAAAGGTCAGAAAGTGCGCATGATGTTTGGGAGACTGGTCATAGTTCCACTTCTCTTTCTGCTGCAATGGGAATGGCGATTGCCCGAGATTTAAAAAAAGAAAACTATTTTGTAGTTCCGGTGATTGGTGATGGTGCACTAACCGGTGGAATGGCTCTCGAGGCGATGAACCATATCGGCCATGAGAAAAAAGATATGATTGTAATTTTAAATGACAATGAAATGTCTATTGCCCCCAATGTAGGAGCTTTGCATAATATTCTTGGACAATTACGGACAGCAGGAAAATACCAATGGGTAAAAGATGAGCTGGAAGTATTGTTAAAGAAGGTACCAGCAGTTGGCGGAAAATTGGCAGCTACTGCCGAAAGGGTTAAAGACAGCTTAAAATATTTATTTGTATCCGGCATGTTTTTTGAGGAGCTTGGATTTACCTATTTAGGGCCTATTGACGGTCATAATTTTGATTCATTATTTGAGAATATCAGTTATGCGAAAAAGACAGAGGGTCCCGTACTTCTTCATGTTATTACAAAGAAGGGAAAAGGATTTCATCCTGCCGAATCGGACAAAACAGGTACTTGGCATGGAACAGGTCCGTATAAGATGGATACTGGAGCGTTTGTTAAACCGTCTAAAAAGCAGCCGCCTGCATGGAGTAGTCTAGTGAGTGAAACAGTACGAAGATTAGCGCGCGATGATCAGCGAATTGTAGCTATTACTCCGGCAATGCCAGTGGGTTCAAAGCTTGAAGGTTTTGCAAGCGAATTTCCTGATCGAATGTATGATGTAGGAATTGCTGAGCAGCATGCTGCTACTGTCGCAGCTGGGCTGGCATCTCAAAACATGAAGCCGTTCTTAGCGATTTACTCTACCTTTTTACAAAGAGCATATGATCAGGTTGTCCATGATATTTGCCGCCAAAATTTAAATGTTTTTATCGGTATTGATCGTGCCGGTTTAGTTGGTGCTGATGGTGAAACTCATCAAGGTGTTTTTGATATTGCGTTTCTAAGGCATGTACCCAATATTGTGTTAATGATGCCGAAAGATGAAAATGAAGGCCAACACATGGTATATACGGCATTGAATTATGATGGTGGCCCTATTGCTATGAGGTTCCCGCGCGGTAATGGGATTGGTGTGCCAATGGATCAAGAATTACGTAATATCCCAATAGGTTCCTGGGAAGTATTAAAAGAAGGTGACGATGCGGCTATCCTAACCTTTGGTACAACCATTCCGATGGCTATGGAAGCAGCCATGAAACTTGAAAAGCTTGGCTTATCCGTAAAGGTCATTAATGCCAGATTTATTAAACCTCTTGATGGTAAATTGCTAACAAAAATTTTAGATGAACATATTCCAATTCTCACAATAGAAGAAGCTGTTTTGCAAGGCGGATTCGGCAGTGCTGTTCTGGAGTATGCCCAAACTCAAGGATATTATCATACGCAAATTGATCGAATGGGAATTCCTGACCACTATATCGAACATGGCGATGTTGGTTTGCTTCTTGAAGAAATCGGATTGACTACTGAAGAAGTGGTCAAGAGAATTTCAATTTTAGCTCGAAAAAAACAGCAAAGGGCATAACAATGAAAAATAAAGAACGTTTAGATGTTTTATTAGTGGAGAGAGGCTTATTTGAAACGCGGGAGAAAGCTAAAAGAGCGATCATGGCCGGATTAGTCTATTCAAACGAAGAGCGGCTGGATAAGCCTGGTGAAAAAGTAAAAACCGAAATTCCCCTGACCGTAAAAGGCAATGTCCTTCCCTATGTAAGTCGTGGGGGATTAAAACTGGAAAAAGCCTTAAAAGTATTTGATGTTAGTGTAAATGAAAAAGCAGTTATAGACATTGGCGCCTCCACAGGAGGGTTTACCGATTGTGCGCTGCAGAACGGCGCCAAATTGTCCTATGCCTTAGACGTGGGCTATAATCAGCTTGCTTGGAAGATGCGTCAGGATGAACGCGTTGTGGTAATGGAAAGAACCAATTTCCGTTATGTTACAACTAGTGATTTAACGAGAGAAATGCCGAATTTCGCAACGATTGACGTGTCATTTATCTCGTTAACCCTCATCCTGCCAGTATTAAAAACCCTTCTCGTTCCGGGAAGTGATATTATTGCACTGATCAAACCTCAATTTGAAGCAGGAAGGGAACAGGTAGGTAAAAAAGGAATTGTTCGCGATGAAAACGTTCATCGTCAGGTTATTGAAAAAATCATCGATTTTTCTGTGCTACAAGGGTATAGTATTATGAACTTATCCTATTCACCGATAACCGGTGGCGATGGAAATATCGAATTTCTGCTCCACCTTAAATGGGAAGGTGAAAGGGATTCTGGAGCAAATTTACTTTCAAAATCTCCAGATGAAGTGGTTAAAGAAGCCCATATGGAGTTTCATTCAAAAAATGAGTAAAATGGATAGGCTGCGGCTTATCCTTTTATTTATTTCACTGTATTTTTATAAATAAAAAATGTACAACTGATATAAAATGGGCTAACATATGGATAGAAGAGACATACTTCGTCAAATTACTCGGCAGTACTATGAGGTGGAAACATGAATAAAGGTCAACGACATATTAAAATTCGAGAAATCATTGCAGGTAATGATATAGAAACACAGGATGAACTAGTAGATGAACTAAGGAGTGCCGGATACAATGTGACACAGGCCACTGTGTCCCGGGACATTAAAGAGCTTCACCTTGTGAAGGTGCCATTAAGCGATGGCCGTTATAAATACAGTCTTCCTGCGGACCAAAGATTTAACCCGTTACAGAAACTTAAGCGGGCTATGATGGATGCTTTTGTCAGTATTGACTCAGCAGGCCATTTATTAGTAATGAAAAGCTTGCCTGGTAATGCTATGGCAATTGGAGCATTAATCGATCACCTTGATTGGGATGAAATATTAGGAACCATTTGCGGGGATGACACACTCCTTATTATTTGCCGTACAACAGAGGATACAGAGACAATTACAAAAAGGTTCCTTGATATGCTGTAGGTCTGGGGGAGTATTCCATGTTAGCAGAACTTTCAATCAAAAATTTTGCCATAATTGAATCCTTGTCCATTTCTTTTCATAAAGGATTAACCGTCCTAACAGGAGAAACAGGAGCAGGAAAATCAATTATTATTGATGCCATTCATCTGTTAGTCGGGGGGAGAGGATCCGCTGAATTTGTCCGCCACGGTGAAGAAAAGGCAGAAATTGAAGGACTATTTCAAATCGATGATTCACACCACCCTATTTTCAAGAAGGCTAATGAATTTGGCATTTATATAGAGGAAGGAATGGTTGTATTACGCCGTGACATTTCACGGTCTGGAAAGAGTGTTTGCCGAATCAATGGGAAACTCGTGACCATTGCAACGCTTAGGGAAATCGGAGGAGCACTTGTCGATATTCATGGCCAACATGAACATCAGGAATTAATGGACGAAACGAGACATTTACCACTGCTAGATCAATTTGGTATAGAGGAGATCGCTGTTTCACTCAGTGAGTACCAAGCAGTATATCACCGATTTGAATCTACTAAGCAAAAGCTTAAAGCCTTAAGTGAAAATGATCAGCAGATGGCACATCGGCTCGACTTAATTTTATTCCAATTAGATGAAATTCAAAAAGCTAATTTAAAGCCTAATGAAGATGCAGAGTTATTTGAGGAAAAACGAAAATTGGCCAATTTTGAAAAGGTCTATGAAGCCATTCAATTGGGTTATGCCGCACTTAGCGGAGAACAAAAGGGGCTGGACTGGCTCAGTATGGTGATGGATCACCTTGAGAATGCAGCATCACTGGATACAGCATATAAAGAGGTTTTTGAAGCAGTTTCCAATTGTTTTTATCAATTGGAGGATGCCTCTAGGTCGCTAAGAAATGAATTGGATGTCTTGGAATATGATCCCCAACGGTTAAATGAAATTGAGGATCGACTAACGGAGATTAACCAGCTCAAACGAAAATATGGCAGTACGATCGAAGAAATTTTAGAATATGCAGCAAAGATTGAAGAAGAAATAGAAACACTTCAAAACAAAGAAACGCATATTGGAGAGCTGGAAAAAGAACTCGCGTCGATCAAAAGAGATTTAACACTGGAAGCAAAACAATTATCAGAGCTTCGCCAAAAATGGGCAGAAAAACTTACAAAATTAATACATAAAGAATTAAAGGAATTATACATGGCAAAAACGGTTTTTGAAATTCGTTTTTGGTCAGATTTAGAATCGTTCACTCCGACAGGTTCCGACCGTGTAGAGTTTTATCTGACGACCAATCCGGGGGAACCGCTAAAACCTTTATCAAAAGTTGCATCTGGAGGAGAATTATCACGAATTATGCTTGCCTTAAAGAGTATTTTTTCAAAACACCAAGGTGTTACTTCTATTATATTTGATGAAGTGGATACCGGTGTGAGCGGCCGGGTTGCGCAGGCTATTGCTGAAAAGATATATAAAGTAGCGATCAATTCTCAAGTATTGTGTATTTCCCATTTACCGCAGGTTGCTGCGATGGCTGATACTCATTTATTTATCTCAAAAATCATTAAAGGCGGAAGAACTAAAACAGCAGTTGCTCCATTGAATGCTGAAGATAAAATAAAAGAAATCGGCCGGATGATTTCAGGAATAGAAATAACGGATTTGACGAAGCAACATGCAGAGGAATTATTGCAATTAGCAGCAGAAAATAAAAAAAATTGAAAAGCTATCCAGTGCGGGTAGCTTTTTTATATAGAACCAAGTTATAAATGCTTGTCAAGGAGGCAAAATTATAGATGTAGCCATTTCAATTGCAGTCAAAGAAGCGAGGAGAGTGAAAATATTGAGGTTAGAGATCATTAGAAAGATTATTGGTGGAATTCTCCTTGTTTCATTAGTCAGCCTTATTTTTTTTCAGCCTATGCATCAATATTTGAATATTCCTAAAACAATAACGGTTTTTGAAGGACAGGATTTCAGTTTCAACAAGGCTGCCCCGGTTTCAGCCGCATTAGTTTCTCATCAATCAAATGTAAAACTTGAGGAAAATCAACATTCAGTTAAGGTTAAGGGATTAGAAAACGGTAAAAACGAAATGCTGTTGGAGTTTGCTGGAATACCTATAAAAAAAGTCGATGTAAACGTTTTAAAGGATTTCAGGGTTATTCCAGGCGGTCAGTCCATTGGTGTAAAATTAAATACTGTTGGCGTATTAGTGGTGGGCCACCATTTAGTAAATACCCTTAGTGGGAAAAAGTCTCCAGGTGAAATCGCAGGTATCAAAGTTGGTGATATTATTACCGAAATAAATGGTAATAAAATCGAAAAAATGACAGACGTTGCACCATATGTTCAGGCTGCGGGACAAAGCGGAAAAGCTCTTAATATCATGATTAGCAGAGAAAATGGGAAATTTACAACAAAATTAACCCCTTTAAAAGATAAAGGTGAAAATACCTATAAGCTCGGCTTATATATACGTGATTCTGCTGCTGGCATCGGAACCATGACTTTTTATCATCCCCAATCGAAAAAATATGGCGCCTTAGGGCATGTCATTTCAGATATGGATACAAAAAAACCAATTGTGGTTGAAGATGGACAGATCGTCCGATCTACTGTCACTTCAATTGAAAAAGGGAGCAATGGCGACCCTGGTGAAAAACTGGCACGTTTCTCATCTGACGGGGAAATTGTCGGCAATATACAAAAGAACAGCCCATTCGGCATTTTTGGAGAGTTGAATAAACAGTTGAAAAATGGCATATTGGATAAGCCTCTTCCAATTGCTCTATCCAGTCAGGTAAAGGAAGGACCTGCCAAGATATTGACGGTTGTGAACAATGACAAAGTGGAGGAATTTGATATTGAGATTGTCAGCACAATTCCTCAAAAGTTTCCAGCAACAAAAGGAATGGTCATTAAAGTAACAGACCCAAAACTATTGGAAAAAACCGGAGGAATTGTTCAAGGAATGAGTGGCAGCCCTATTATTCAAGATGGAAAGCTTGTTGGAGCAGTAACACATGTTTTTGTTAATGATCCAACTTCGGGATATGGGGTTCATATTGAATGGATGTTAGATGAAGCGGGAATTAACATTTATGATATGCCTAAAAATAAAGCTAGCTAAAATGGAAGCAAAATAGGACAAATTTCCTATTTTGCTTTTTTATTACATAAGGATTTTTCGACAATTCGATAGTGGAGCAGGATTATGAATTGAAATTAGTCGAAAAAAAGAGAAAAATAAAGAAAAGATAAGATTTTATCACTATTTTAAGAAATCTTAAAAAAAGCAGAGGAATTTTTGTTGCATTGTCGAATTTCTTATTTAGAATAGAGTTAAGGGATTATGTTTAAAGGAACATGAAGAATACATTAAATATAGATTTGGATTGAGTCGAGGAGGAAGACGAATTGAAGAAAATTAAAGTTTGTATAGTTGATGATAATAGGGAATTGGTTGGCTTATTAGAGGATTATATTTCTTCACAAGATGATATGGAAGTTGTAGGAATTGCACATAATGGACAGGAATGCCTGGATTTAATCAGCTCGGTAGATCCTGATGTTCTTGTATTGGATATTATTATGCCTCATCTTGACGGATTGGCAGTTCTAGAGCGTCTTCGTGAAATGAGAAAAGGAGTTTTACCGAATGTCATTATGCTGACAGCATTCGGTCAGGAAGATGTAACGAAAAAAGCTGTAGAACTTGGGGCATCCTATTTTATCCTTAAACCATTTGATATGGAGAATTTGGGCAGCCATATTCGCCAGGTCAGCGGAAGCAGCGCATCGTTTTCCTCTCGAAAGGTACCGGCTCAAAGTTATCGCCCTCAGCAGGAAGCAAAACCGAAAAATCTGGATGCAAGCATTACAAGCATAATTCATGAGATTGGTGTACCAGCACATATTAAGGGTTACTTATATTTACGTGAAGCCATTTCTATGGTTTTTAATGATATTGAATTATTGGGTTCGATTACAAAAGTTTTGTATCCTGACATTGCAAAAAAATATAACACAACGGCTAGCCGTGTGGAAAGAGCGATTAGGCATGCGATCGAAGTGGCCTGGAGCAGAGGAAATATCGATTCTATCTCCTCCTTATTCGGTTATACAGTTAGTATGTCTAAAGCCAAACCTACAAACAGCGAGTTCATTGCCATGGTTGCTGATAAGCTGCGTTTGGAACATAAAGCATCTTAATATCAAAAAAAGCCTCAATATGAGGCTTTTTTTGATATTAAGCACCCTTCATGAAAAATTAATGCGAGTCTGCAGCTTTTTTAGCATAAGCTGTTTTAAACAGCTATTTTTGATCATTGTTCAAGGGACTGGTTAACCGTAAGAATGGGGTGTGATTTCGATCAATAAGGAAGTGAGAAAAGTGACGCAAATTTTTGCTCATCGCGGCTATTCTGCAGCTTATGCTGAAAATACCATGAGTGCTTTTGTAGCTGCTCAAAAGGCGGGTGCTGATGGAATAGAGCTTGATACACAGTTAACAAAAGACGGTGAAATTGTGGTGATCCACGATGAAAAAGTGGACCGCACGACAGGTGGAAACGGCTTTGTGAAGGAATTAACTTTTAAAGAGATTCGAAAGCTGAATGCCAACAAAAAAGGAATCAGAAAGGAACCAATTCCTGCATTGGAAGAAGTGCTGGAATGGCTTAAAACAAACAAGCTGGTTTGTAATATAGAATTAAAAAACGGCCTTTTCCCGTACGAAGGAATGGAGAAAAAGGTGATTGAGCTGATTCGTAAATACGATTTGGCCAATCGGATTATTATTTCCTCGTTTAACCATTACAGTATTGTCTACAGCTATCAGCTGGCGCCAGAAATTGAAACAGCCCCTCTCTTTATCGAAGGGATTTATATGCCATGGATATACTCCCAATCCATTCGTGCAAAAGGAATTCATCCGAAGTACTCCGGCATCTCTGATTCGGTTATAAAAATGACGATGGAGAATGGAATTGCGGTACGTCCATACACAGTGAATCGGGAACGGGATATGAGCCGATTGTTTCAAGTGAACTGCACCGCTTTTATTACTGATGATCCTGTAAAGGCATTGCGGATAAGGGGAGAATATGAAAAGGGACCGCAAATGTGACGGTCCCTTATTTCATCTTTTTAAATTTAGTTTGAACATTATTTCTTTTTCGGTCACGATGAAAAATGAACCCTGCAACAAATCCTAGTCCTCCGATAAAAAATACAAGCCCGGCAAGAAACTGGATCCATAAGTTCGGAAATGGTGCTTGGAGAATCCCGAATGTCATATCACGCATTAATTTAATTCCCCAAGCAGCCATAAAACCGGGAATTAATAAAATCATAAGGGCAATAATCCGTATCATAAATAAGTCCTTCCACTTGAATTTGAAAAAAACACCATCTCAAAAAAATAATATTACATAGTTGAAATTTGTCAAGTTTGCCGCTTGAAGGATAAAATAAAATTTGAAAAATATTGCAATATATTCAAATAGTATATGATGTTTTTTTCAAGCAGTAATCCTTTTAGAAGGAGAAATTAAAAATGCAAAATGTCATGATTGTTGGAGCGGGAAAAGGCGGGACCGCCATATTGAAAATACTTAAAGAATCCGAAGTACTAAATGTTTATGTCGTAATTGATCGTAATTTGGACGCACCTGGGATGAAGCTGGCACAGCAGGAAGGGATTAAAATAGGGACAGAATGGTACCCATTTTTAAATGATAACATTGATATTATTATTGAAGTCACTGGGGATGATCGTGTGTTCCAATCATTAAGGAACACGAAAAGTAAAAAAACAGTATTGATTCCTGGCAGTGTAGCGTTTCTTTTTTCAACATTAATGGAAGAGAAAGAAGAATTATTAAAAAAACATCAAAATGAATCCTATTTTCAGGAATTAATCTTTAATGCGACAAATGATGGTATGGTGGTTATCAATCATCACGGGACCATTATTTTATTTAATCGCCGTGCTGAAGAAATGATGGGAGTAAAAAAAGATCAGGCAATTGGGGAATTTGTAATAGACGTGATCTCAGAAAGCAGGCTGCCCATCATCCTTGAAACAAGAAGGATAGAGACTAATCAAGAAATGGTCTTGGGCAATGGCCGGAAAATTATTACGACCAGGATCCCTATCATGGAAGAAAACGGCGAATTGATTGGGGCAGTCGCGGTTTTTAAGGATATAACAGAGGTAGTCAATTTGGCTGAAGAGATTACAAATTTAAAGGAAATTCAAACAATGCTGCAGGCAATCATTCACTCGAGTGATGACGCCATCTCTGTAGTAGATGAAAATGGCAGGGGAATTTTGATTAATCCTGCTTATACAAGAATTACAGGCCTTACAGAAGATCGGGTTATTGGTAAGCCCGCTACAGCTGATATTTCTGAAGGTGAAAGTATGCATATGAAAGTTTTGCAAACAAGGAGAGCTGTACGCGGAGTTCCGATGAGAGTAGGACCTAATGAAAAAGAAGTGATCGTAAATGTTGCCCCGATTATCGTAAATGGAAAGCTAAAGGGAAGTGTTGGCGTCATTCATGACATGTCAGAAATGAAATCGCTCAGCCGAGAATTAAACAGAGCAAGGCAAATTATCCGCAAGCTTGAAGCAAAGTATACCTTTGAGGATATTATTGGCACTTCAGATGAAATGATGCTGGCTATAGAACAGGCCAAGCTTGGCGCGAAAACTCCTGCAACCGTCCTACTTCGTGGTGAATCGGGAACGGGGAAAGAGCTGTTTGCTCACGCTATTCATAATGCAAGTGACCGTAAATATAACAAGTTTATCCGTGTAAACTGTGCAGCGATTTCTGAGTCATTGCTAGAAAGCGAATTGTTTGGATACGAGGAAGGAGCGTTCTCCGGCGCTGTAAGGGGCGGAAAAAGAGGCTTGTTTGAAGAAGCGAATAATGGCAGTATTTTCCTTGATGAAATTGGTGAACTTTCAGCAAATACGCAAGCAAAGTTACTAAGGGTTCTACAGGAAAATGAAATCATTCGTGTAGGCGGGACCAAGCCGATCACCATTAATGTACGAATTGTTGCAGCAACGAACGTTAATCTTGAAAAGGGTATTGCCGCGGGCACCTTTAGGGAAGACTTATATTATCGTCTGAATCGCATGCCGATTCAAATTCCGCCGCTTAGAAAGCGAAAGGATGAGATTCCAGCCCTTTGTGAGCGGCTAATTCAAAAAATTAATCGCGATTATGGACGAAATGTGGAAGGAATTACAAGTGCGGCCTTAATACAATTAATGGCTTATAATTGGCCAGGGAATGTTCGGGAATTAGAAAATATTTTAGGTCGGGCGATTATTTTTATGAACTATACCGAAACATTCATTGATGTCCATCATTTGCCAGAATTGAATAACCGCAAAACCATAAATGAAATCCCAGTATCTTCGATTACTATAGAAGAAACTTCCCCATTACAACAAACACTTGCCGAAATGATAGAAGTGTATGAAGCAAATATTATTCAGCAAACATTAAAGCGCTTAAATGGAAATAAAACATTAACAGCAAAGACATTGGGGTTGTCTGTAAGAAATTTATATTATAAACTGGATAAATACGAGATTGAAAAAAATAGCACGCAGTAATTTTCATTGTATGAAATATTTTTCATACTTGAGTATGAAAAGTGAAGCGTTTTCACCAAATGAGTTGTTGGCATGATTCTTGCATAATTAAGAATGGAGTTGCAGTTCTTAATAGAAGGGGTTGATGACAACTGTTGCTGGAATCACTTATTGACAAAGCAACCCAAGCAGCCAAGAAAACAATTGCAGTTGCTGCGGCGGAAGATCAGGAAGTTATCGATGCGGTGATCGATGCGCTTGAGCGTAACCTCGGTCATTTCATACTTTATGGAAATGAAGAAAAAATTGCGACAATATTAGAATGTAAAAAATGTAGTTGGGATCAAAAAGTAAAAATAGTTCATGCGGATTCAATAGCTGAAGCTGCCGAGCTGGCTGTTAAGGCTGTTTTTAACAAAGAAGCAAATGTGTTAATGAAGGGAAATATCCCCACAAATATTTTTTTGAAAGCTGTATTAAATAAAGAGTTTGGCCTTAGAACGGGCAATGTGCTATCGCACGTTGCCGCATTTGAAGTTCCAGACTTTGACCGGCTGATTTTTGTAACAGATGCCGCTATGAATATCGCTCCTGATTTGGAACAAAAAGCAGGCATCGCAAAAAATGCAGTTGCGATCGCTAGGTCGCTAGGCATTGAAATACCTAAGGTTGCTCCAATTGCTGCCGTGGAAGTAGTGAATCCATCCATGCAAGCAACAATGGATGCTGCGGCTTTAACTTTGATGAATAAGCGGGGGCAAATAACGGGTTGCGTGATTGATGGACCGCTTGCATTGGACAATGCTATTTCAGAGCTCGCAGCAGAGCATAAAGGAATTCATAGTGATGTGGCTGGAAATGCAGATATTTTATTAGTTCCGGCAATTGAGGTTGGAAATGCACTTTATAAATCTCTCGTTTATTTTGCAAAAGCGAAGGTTGGCGCAGTAATCGCAGGGGCAAAGGTGCCAATTGTTTTAACTTCCAGAGCTGATACGGCAGAAAGTAAATTGTACTCTCTTGCACTTGCGTTGAGCTCTGCCAATGAATAAAAGAGAAATAAAATGAAACGGAGCATATTTGAAGTTTCGATCCCCGAAATAAGGGTTGGTTGATTTTTTCTAACATTAGAGGAGGAATTTACAATGGAACTTTTCACATACTTAGAAAAATATGATTATGAACAATTGGTATTTTGTCAGGATAAACAATCCGGATTAAAGGCGATTATTGCGATTCATGATACAACGCTTGGCCCAGCATTAGGCGGCACACGCATGTGGACATATGCTTCCGAAGAAGCTGCAATCGAAGATGCGCTTCGACTTGCCAGAGGTATGACTTATAAAAACGCCGCTGCTGGTTTAAATCTTGGCGGTGGAAAGACGGTTATCATCGGCGACCCGCGGAAGGATAAGAATGAAGAAATGTTCCGGGCATTCGGCCGCTATATACAAGGACTTAACGGCAGATACATTACAGCAGAGGATGTAGGCACAACTGTAGCAGATATGGATATCATCCATGAAGAAACCGACTTTGTAACCGGGATTTCCCCTGCATTCGGTTCATCAGGAAATCCATCTCCAGTAACTGCCTACGGGGTATATAGGGGAATGAAAGCTGCCGCAAAAGAAGCTTTTGGTTCTGATTCCTTAGAAGGTAAAGTAGTTGCAGTACAAGGTGTCGGCAATGTTGCTTACACACTTTGCCGTTATCTGCATGAAGAAGGTGCCCAGCTTATTGTCACTGATATTAACCGTGAAGCAGTGAAACGGGCAGTTGAAGAATTTGGTGCAATAGCTGTTGATCCGGATGAAATTTATGGTGTGGAATGTGATATTTATGCTCCTTGTGCACTAGGTGCAACCATTAATGATGACACCATTCCACAGCTGAAAGCAAAAGTCATTGCTGGTTCGGCAAATAATCAATTAAAAGATACACGCCATGGCGATACCATTCACGAAATGGGAATCGTTTATGCTCCGGATTATGTTATTAATGCAGGCGGCGTAATCAATGTTGCAGATGAATTATACGGCTACAATCATGACCGTGCTATGAAAAAGGTAGAGCAAATTTACAGCAGCATTGAAAAAATCATTGATATTTCAAAACGAGACGGAATTCCTACCTATGTAGCAGCAGATCGCATGGCGGAAGAGCGTATCGCAAAAGTGAGTAATTCTAGAAGCCAGTTTTTACGAAATGAGCATCACATTTTAAGCCATCGTTTAAACCGATAATAGTTGAACGGAAGTGGAGCAAAAGCGCTGAATGAATCATTCAGCGTCTTTGCCTTTAAAAAGCCAAGCATTTCATGAATGATTTTACCAATAATGGTTAATTAATAGATAATTTAATTGGGGGTCAAAACGGTGCCAGATCTAGAATATCGAATTCTCGTTATCAACCCTGGATCAACATCTACAAAAATAGGAGTATTCGATAATGAAATTTCCATATTAGAAAAAACTATTCGACATGAAGCAGATACCATCAATTCATTTGCCAATATTATTGATCAATATGAATTTAGAAAAAACACCATTTTGGAAACACTGGATAAAGAAGGAATCAACATTTCCAAGTTAAATGCAGTCTGCGGGCGAGGCGGACTTTTAAGGCCAATTGAAGGGGGAACATATGCGGTTAATGATTTGATGTTAACTGATTTACGCAGCGGTTATTCCGGTCAGCATGCTTCCAATCTTGGTGGCATTATTGCTTATGAAATTGCTGCGGGTTTAAATATTCCCGCTTTTATCGTCGATCCTGTTGTGGTGGATGAATTGGCGCCGATAGCCAGAATTTCTGGGTTTCATCTGATCGAAAGAAAGAGTATCTTTCATGCCTTAAATCAAAAGGCTGTGGCAAGAAGAATTGCGAAAGAATTAGGGAAAAAATACAATGAACTTAATTTAATTGTTACCCATATGGGCGGCGGGATTACAGTGGGGGTCCATAAACAGGGCAGAGTGATTGATGTCAATAATGGTCTTCATGGAGATGGGCCGTTTAGTCCGGAGCGTGCTGGTACTGTTCCAGCTGGGGATTTAATTGCCATATGTTATTCAGGTGAATATTATCGTGAGGAAATTATGAAAATGCTTGTCGGCCAGGGAGGACTAGTTGGATATCTAGGGACAAATGATGCAGTCGAAGTAGAAAAAAGAATTAGTGCAGGCGATGAACAGGCAAAGCTTATTTATGATGCAATGGCATATCAAGTAGCAAAGGAAATTGGTGCAGCAAGTGCTGTGCTTTCAGGTAAAGTTGATGCTATAGTGTTAACTGGAGGTCTTGCTTACGGTAAAGAGTTTGTAAAGACTATTTCCGATCGAATTAATTGGATTGCTGATGTTATTGTACATCCTGGCGAAAATGAACTTCAAGCATTGGCTGAGGGGGCACTAAGGGTTCTTCGCGGTGAAGAAGAGGTAAAAGAATATCCGGGTCAATTTAATAAAGTTAAAATATAAGGTTCCAGGGAGGAAAAAATTGTGGCACAAGAATATGATGTTGTCATACTCGGCGGCGGTACAGGCGGTTATGTAGCCGCGATCCGCGCCTCACAGCTAGGCTTAAAAACGGCAATTGTAGAAAAAGGGAAGCTCGGTGGAACTTGCCTCCATCAAGGCTGTATTCCAAGTAAAGCGCTTCTTAGAAGTGCCGAGGTATTTGCCACAGCTAAACGCAGCGAAGACTTTGGTGTTATTACCGGTGAGGTTGCTGTAAATTTTGGGAAAGTTCAGGATCGAAAAAATAAAATAATCGACACACTTCATAAGGGCGTCCAATATTTAATGAAACAAGGAAAAATTGACGTTTTTGAAGGGTATGGCCGCATCCTCGGCCCATCCATTTTTTCACCTATGCCTGGAACGATTTCTGTTGAAATGAATAATGGTTCCGAAAATGAAATGCTTATCCCAAAAAATGTGGTCATTGCTACCGGCTCAAGGCCAAGAACACTGCCGGGACTTGAAATTGATGGGGAATTTGTCATGACCTCTGATGAAGCATTGCAGCTTGAAAGTCTTCCAAGTTCCATCATCATTGTTGGCGGTGGTGTAATTGGAATCGAGTGGGCCTCCATGTTGTCGGATTTTGGTGTGGAAGTAACGGTAATTGAATATGCTGATCGAATTATCCCTACTGAGGATAAAGAAATCTCAAAAGAAATGCAGCGTTTAATGAAAAAGAAAGGAATCACTGTCATTACAAGTGCTAAAGTTCTGTCAGAAACACTCGTAAAAGACAATGGAGTAACCATTTCCGCAAAAGTAAAAGGCACAGTAAAAGAATTTAAGGCAGAAAAACTGCTTGTTTCTGTTGGCCGCCAAGCAAATGTCCAAGGAATTGGTCTAGAAAATACAGATATTCAAGTAGAAAAAGGAGTTATTGTAACAAATGAGTATTTCCAAACGAAAGAATCACATATTTATGCAATTGGTGATTGTATCGGCGGATTGCAATTGGCGCATGTCGCTTCTCATGAAGGGATCACGGCAGTCGAGCATATTGCCGGAAAGAACCCCTCTCCGCTCAATTACAATCTGATTTCTAGATGTATTTATAGTAGTCCGGAAGCAGCAAGCGTTGGTATAACAGAAGATCAAGCGATAGAAAACGGACATAAAGTGAAGGTTGGAAAGTTCTCATTTAGGGTAATTGGCAAAGCGCTTGTTTTCGGTGAATCTGATGGCTTTGTGAAAATAATTGCCGATTCAGAAACTGATGATATTTTAGGTGTCCATATGATTGGTCCCCATGTTACGGATATGATATCAGAGGCAGGTCTTGCCATGGTATTAGACGCTGTTCCTTGGGAAATCGGTCATACCATACATCCGCATCCAACCTTATCAGAGGCCATTGGCGAAGCTGCATTAGCAGTTGACGGACACGCCATACATGCCTAATTTTTAGTCAATAAAGCACATTGGTGATTTTTCGATAATGGATGAAAATGGAAAGAGTAGCTCGAGTGTGCAACTCAACAGAAAATTTAACACACGTTAAATTTTAGATAAAAAAACCTTTTTTAGTTTGAATAATCGGAGGTAAAGATGATATGGCAGAAAAGCGTCATAAAGCTTTAGGTTTAAGCGATGAAAAAGTATTAGAAATGTATGAAACGATGCTTTTGGCCCGCCGTATTGATGAACGGATGTGGCTGTTAAACCGTGCAGGTAAAATTCCATTTGTTATCTCATGTCAAGGACAGGAGGCTGCTCAAGTTGGTGCAGCGTTTGCTATGGATCGTGAAAAGGATTATGTTTGTCCTTACTATCGTGACATGGGAGTCGTATTAACCTTTGGAATGACTCCAAAGGAACTTATGCTTTCTGGCTTTGCTAAGGCAGAGGATCCCAATTCTGGAGGACGACAAATGCCTGGGCATTTTGGCCAAAAGAAGAATCGAATTGTAACGGGTTCATCTCCGGTAACGACACAGGTGCCTCATGCAGTAGGTGTAGCCCTTGCAGGGAAAATGGAAAAAAAGGATTTTGTAGCATTCGTATCATTTGGAGAAGGCTCTTCAAACCAAGGGGATTTCCACGAAGGAGCCAACTTTGCCGGTGTCCATAAACTTCCGGTCATTTTTCTGTGTGAGAATAATAAATATGCTATTTCCGTTCCTGTTGAAAAGCAGCTGGCCTGTGAAAAAGTATCTGATCGGGCCATTGGCTATGGAATGCCGGGTTATACCGTAGACGGAAATGATCCATTAGAAGTTTACAAAGTGGTGAAAGAAGCTGTAGAACGTGGTCGGCGCGGAGAAGGCCCGACACTGATTGAAACAGTTTCCTATCGTTTAACACCGCATTCATCTGATGATGATGATCGTTCGTACCGGGCTCCAGACGAGGTGGCGAAAGCGAAAACGCATGATCCAATCATCACGTTTGGCGCCTATTTAAAAGAAACAGGTGTATTGAATGATGAAATGGAAAAAGAAATTAATGACCGTGTAATGAAATCGGTAAATGAAGCCACTGACTATGCAGAAAATGCTCCATATTCAGCGCCTGAAGATGCGCTTAAATATGTGTATGCGGATAAGTAAGGGGGAAGGAACATGGCTGTAATTTCTTATATTGATGCTGTAACAATGGCCATTCGTGAAGAAATGGAACGGGATCCTAAGGTGTTTGTCCTTGGGGAAGACGTAGGGAAAAAGGGCGGAGTTTTTAAAGCTACACAAGGATTATATGAACAATTTGGTGAAGAGCGGGTCATTGATGCACCGCTTGCTGAATCTGCCATTGCTGGGGTAGGCATTGGGGCAGCCATGTATGGCATGCGACCGATTGCTGAAATGCAATTTGCTGATTTTATTATGCCTGCAGTGAATCAAATTATATCCGAAGCAGCAAAAATTCGCTATCGTTCCAATAATGATTGGGACTGTCCAATCGTGATCCGGGCTCCTTACGGCGGAGGTGTTCATGGAGCACTTTACCATTCTCAATCAGTAGAAGCGGTATTTGCCAACCAGCCGGGACTGAAAATTGTCATGCCATCCACTCCTTATGATGTGAAAGGGTTGTTAAAAGCAGCAATCCGCGATAATGACCCTGTGATTTTCTTCGAGCATAAACGAGCATATAGGTTAATTAAAGGGGAAGTTCCTGCAGAGGATTATACGCTGCCAATCGGTAAAGCTGATGTAAAGCGTGAAGGAGAAGACATTACGGTCATTACTTATGGCCTTTGTGTTCATTTTGCCCTTCAAGCTGCAGAGAAATTAGCCAAAGACGGAATTTCAGCTCATATTCTCGATTTACGGACCGTCTATCCGCTTGATAAAGAAGCGATCATTGAAGCTGCCTCTAAGACAGGGAAGGTGCTGCTTGTTACGGAAGATACAAAAGAAGGCAGCATCATGAGTGAGGTTGCGGCTATTATTGCGGAGAATTGTTTATTTGAATTGGATGCTCCGATTAAAAGGCTGGCAGGACCTGATATTCCGGCAATGCCATATTCACCTACTATGGAAAAATTCTTTATGGTCAATCCAGAAAAGGTTGAAAAAGCAATGCGGGAATTAGCTGAATTCTAATAGTTTTTAAACGTGAATTGCATAGGAGGTTTAAACCATTGGCAGCAGAGCAAATTAAAATGCCGCAATTAGGCGAAAGTGTAACCGAAGGCACAATCAGTAAATGGTTAGTAAAAGTCGGAGATAAAGTAAATAAATACGACCCGCTTGCTGAGGTCATGACCGATAAAGTAAATGCAGAAGTTCCATCTTCGTTCACCGGAGTCATTAAAGAACTCATTGCTGAAGAAGGGGAGACATTAGCAGTTGGTGAAATCATTTGTACAATTGAAGTAGAAGGCAGTGCTCCTTCAGAGGCAATGGAAGAAACAAAAACACCGGAAGCTGCTTCGGTTACAAATCAGGCAAATGTTGCCCCGATGAGTGAAGATGGCCATAAAATCCGCTACTCGCCAGCGGTATTAAAGCTTTCTCAAGAACACGGTATCGATTTAACCAAAGTGTCTGGTACTGGTTCCGGTGGCAGGATTACAAGAAAAGATTTATTAAAGTTAATCGAATCGGGGAATATCCCGCAGGCAGAACCTGCATCAGGATCAGCTCCTAAAGCTGCAGAGCACAAGGAACCGGTACAACCAGCTTCTGTTCAAGCTGTAACTACATCTCCTCAAGCTCAGCAAGCTCCTGCAATCCCAGTAGCTGCAGGAGATATCGAAATTCCGGTTACGGGTATACGCAAGGCAATTGCAGCCAATATGCTGCGCAGCAAACATGAAGCGCCACATGCATGGACGATGGTCGAAGTAGATGCTACGAATGTAGTGGAATATCGAAATTCCATAAAAGATGAATTCAAGAAAAAAGAAGGATTCAATTTAACCTTCTTTGCCTTCTTTGTAAAAGCTGCAGCACAGGCCTTAAAAGAATACCCGCAAATTAATTCCATGTGGGCTGGGGATAAAATTATCCAAAAGAAAGATATTAATATTTCGATAGCTGTAGCAACAGATGATGCATTATTTGTCCCAGTTATTAAAAATGCCGATGAAAAAACAATTAAAGGGATCGCTCGTGAAATCACTGAGCTTGCTGGGAAAGTTAGAGCCGGCAAACTACGTCCTGAAGATATGCAAGGCGGAACTTTTACGGTTAATAATACTGGATCTTTTGGATCTGTCCAGTCAATGGGGATAATAAATTACCCGCAAGCAGCCATCCTTCAGGTTGAATCGATTGTGAAACGTCCTGTAGTTATGGATAATGGAATGATTGCGGTAAGGGATATGGTTAATCTTTGCATGTCGTTGGATCATCGTGTTCTTGACGGACTTGTTTGCGGCCGTTTCCTTGCTCGTATTAAAGAGATTATTGAAAATATGTCAAAAGCAACAACTTCCATCTACTAAAAAATAACCGCCGTCATTATGACGGCGGTTATTTGCCTTTTATCCCAAATATCGATGATACAATGCCTTTGCTTCGTTAATATCCTTTGTCCCGTGAACCAATACTCTTCCATCTCTAAAGATCACTAATCGATTATTGTTTAAGTTACAAGAAATAAGATACGGATTTCTCTGGACGGTGCCACCTTGTTTCGCCAAGATTATTTCTAATGCTTCCAAATCTCTTTTCACAGGGGCAGAGGGGCGAATCTGGACAGAATCTCTTCCGCAAAGAACTGCTGTTTTTGTTTGATTTTCAAAAGACAAATAGGGATAGGAACGGTGATTTCCGCATGAAAGACAATCTTCCTTTTTCAATTTATCCGCTTTAATTGAACTGTGCTGGTTTTTCCATAAGTCAAATGAAACTAATTTGTTCTGTAATGAATCAATGGCTCCAACTAATATCTTTAAAGCTTCGCTGATTTGATAGGAAACTACCATGGATACAGCCGGACTGATGATACCGGCTGTATCGCAGGTTAATCCTCCTAAAGGAACAGACTCTAATAAACAGGAGAGGCAAGGTGTTTTTCCGGGAATGATCGTGAAGGTAAGCCCGTAACTGCCTACACAGGCACCATATATCCAGGGAACTCGATACTTTTGTGATACATCGTTAATAATCATTCTTGTTTCAAAATTATCTGTTGCATCAATGATTAAATCCACTTGCCGGGCCCATTCTTCAAGTTCCAAAACAGAGGCATCAGCAATTAGGGTTTTAATTTCAATATCGGAATTAATCGCTCTTAACCGATTTTTAGCGGCTATCACTTTAGGCAGTCGATGTTTAGCATCTTCTTCTGAATATAGTTGCTGACGCTGTAAATTGGACCATTCTACATAATCTCGATCAACGAGAGTCAGCTTACCGATGCCTGCACGCACCAATGCTTCGGCATTGGCGGAACCTAGTGCGCCTGCACCAATAATTAGGACATGTTTTTCGGAAATTTTTTGCTGCCCTTCCTTCCCGATTGCTGGAAATAGCTCTTGACGAGAGTATCGATTGATCACCCGATACTCAGTCCTTCCAATGGGCTGCTGGCTGAGGCATATTCCTTTTTTTCAATTCTTCCGGCTTCATAGCCAAGACGTCCTGCTTCAATTGCCATTTTCATCGCTTTAGCCATTTTAACGGGATCTTTGGCCCCTGCCACAGCTGTATTTAATAAAACACCATCAGCGCCAAGTTCCATAGCGAGCGAAGCGTCTGCTGGAGATCCTATGCCTGCATCTACAATGACAGGTACTTTCGCTTGCTCGATAATGAAACGCAGGTTTAGCGGATTGATAATCCCTTGTCCGGAACCGATGGGAGAAGCCCCCGGCATGATGGCATGACAGCCCAATTCCTGCAATTTTCTAGCCAAAACAACATCGTCTGAAGTATATGGAAGTACAATAAATCCTTCTTTTACTAATTCTTCTGTTGCTTTTAGCGTTTCTACAGGGTCTGGAAGCAATGATTTGTCACAGCCAATCACTTCCACTTTTATCATATCGCAAAGTCCAGATGCTTTGGCAAGTTTTGCAATACGGACTGCTTCCTGTGCTGTTTTCGCACCTGCGGTATTAGGGAGCAGGGTATATTGTTTCGTATCAAGCTGCTCCAAAAAATTTGGCTGGCTTGCTTCAAAAATATTCATTCTTCTGACAGCAAACGTCAAAATTTCAGCCTCGGACACTTTTACTGCTTCTTTTTGGATTTCAAAGCTAGGATATTTTCCCGTCCCCAATAATAATCTCGATTGAAATGACAATGTACCTATTTTTAACATATTAACCGCCTCCTACAAAATGTACAATTTCGATCCGATCACGATCGGATAGTTTCGTTGTTTGATGGTCGTTTTTGGTGAGAATCTCACCGTTTATTTCGACAATTACGACTTTATCTTGAATTTGAAAATGTGTCAGAAGATCTGAAACAGAAACAACATGTTCTGGAAGATAGATAGAATCGCCATTTAGCAATATGTTCATGTTGCCCTCCTATTGAATGATTTCCATAGACCGATCTAAGCGAAAAGCCGTTAGAAGGGAATCATTGGAAACTTGGTTTTCCAACAGTTCAACTACCAGCTTGCCTGTAATCGGGCTTAGTAATATCCCATTTCGAAAATGACCGGCTGCAATAAATAATCCTTGACATAAAGGATGCGCTCCAATATAAGGAAGCCCATCACTCGTCTGCGGCCTGATACCAGACCAAACTCGTTCCCATTCAGCATCCTTGATTTGGGGTACCAATTGACAGGCTCTGTCGATTAAACCGGAAATGCCACCAGCTGTTACTTTTTTTTCGAAGGTATTTTCAACCATCGTCGCACCAATAAATATTTCACCATTACGCTTCGGAACTAAATAGCATCGTTTATCAGAAAAGATGGTAGTGTTAATGAGCGGTTCTTCAGTCCGTACTGAAAAACATTCACCTTTTACCGGGTAAATCGGGATGTCAATCCCAGTATTCTTAAGTAATTCGGAAGCCCATGCTCCGGTTGCCACTACAACTTGACCACAAGAAATTGTTCCATTATTTGTGTTTAAGCCAGCAATTTTTCCGTTTTCATAGATAAATGATAGAGCTTTCGTGTTTTCACGGATTTCAGCCCCAAAATAGAGAGCCGCTTTTGCAAAGGCATCGGTTAATTTGGAAGCTTTTACATGACCATCGTTTGGAAGGTAAATGGCTCCAAATACACTTGGAGATAATGCCGGCTCCATGTCCAAAAGTTCTTTTGTATCAAGCCATCTGATTTCGTGATCCCATTGTTTTTGAAAATTAACTTGCTTTTTTAACTCATGGGCCAATTCTTCTGTTTCAGCAATTTTTAACATTCCTTTATGTACATACTCAATGTCGATACCAGTATACTCAAATAACTCATTGGAAATGTCGGGAAACATGGCTTGGCTTTTTAATGCCAGCTGAAATAATGGACCGTCGTGCTCGATTTCTGCTTGTGCTGCTAACATTCCAGCAGCAGCACTTGAGGCTTCACTGCCAATACGCTCTTTTTCTATGATCGCCACTTTTTTTCCGATTTTTGAAAGTTGATAGGCAATAGAGGCACCATTTATGCCTCCGCCAATAATAGCAACATCAAATGAATGATTCACATTACACCTCCATCTTTAATGCGTTCTGGTAAGCTTTAATGGCCGATAATGGGTCGTTTGCTTCTAATACACCGGACATTACAGCAATTCCTTTTGCTCCCGCCTCCACTGCCAGTTTGGCATTTTTCGGCGTGATCCCGCCAATAGCAATAACCGGGATAGGAAGCTGTTTTGTCATCTCTTTTAATTCTTCCAATCCCTTTGGCTTCAGCCCGGGTTTTGAATTAGTCGAAAATATATGGCCATACAGTAAAAAATCTGCCCCATCCTGGTAAGCTTGTTGACCCTCTTCTATGTTATGAATCGAACAGCCAATCTTTAACTCTGAAAAATGATTCTTTACGACAGAGGCCCTTAAACTATGAAAAGCCAATTGAACACCGCCTGAACCCGCAGCAATGGATACATCCACCCTATCATTTATGATGATTTTGGAAGGCGGGATACCGTTTTTCAATAATAAATGAACGGCATCATAGATTTCTCGGGCAGATCTATGTTTCTCCCTTAAATGAACGGCAGTAAAGTAAGGCTGCAGATCTTTTAATAGTTCGCAAAGCTGACCAAGTTCCATTTTTCCGTTTGAAATAATATGCAGCTCTGTTGGTAAGTGAATGAGTAATCACCCCGCAAAATAATTTTCTTATCCACATGTAGGAAAAACAAAAAAAACCACTTTCTATTTATAAGAAAGTGGTTGAAAATATGAGTTCACGAACGAAAAGTCCTTCAAATTTTCGTATTCCACTTCCCTACGCTGGTATTAGCCAGATCAGGTTCATAGAGTCCCGAAGTAGTACTTCAATCTCAGCTCTTTAAAAGAGCACCTCTAGTGGATAAGCATTAAATATGTAATTGAATAATTTAACTTACAAGTATAATAGTAGCACCACATTTGGAAATGTCAATGCAATAGATTTAGTTAGGAAAAATAAATTTCGTTCGCCTTTTTTTGTCATTGTTCTTTTCATTGCCTGTAACCAAATTGTATTCTAAAATAGAATTAATTGAATTTTAGTTCAATTGTTTGCAGAAAGGGGTTGAAAAGGTTGGAAAAAATTCGAAATCAGTCTTTTCCTTTTGTATCGCTCGATGAGTGGAAAGAAAGAGCCGAACAGTCATTAAAGGGTAAACCGGTTAATGCATTACAAAACAAAACATATGAAAACATTATTTTGAAACCGCTTTATATCCGTAATGACGAACAGCTTGTGCCCGATTATCCTGGAGGTGCAGACTTCAGAAGAGGGGGTTTTCCCCTAGGATATCTTACAAATGATTGGAAGGTTGCCCAGCAAATTTTTTATGATGAGCCAAAGGAGCTTCTGCAAAACTTAAAGCAAGCATTTGAAAAAGGGCAAACGGCTCTTTCCTTTGACGTTAGTGAAAAACTACTAGAAGGTCAAAATCTTTCAGATTTATTCCAGGACGTTTATAAAAACTTTCCATTTGCTATTAATGCTAAATGGCTTCAGAAAAAATTTCTTGTAAAATTAGTAGAACAATTAAAAGATACAGCAGAAATTACTGGTTACATTGCAGCAGATCCAATCTCCCTTTTTGCCCAAGAAGGCTTTATTTCAGAAGATCTCCTTCATTCCTGGTTAGAAGGTATCCTAAAGGCAAAAGAAACGTTCCCTCATTTAAAAACTGTTTTTGTTGACACAGCACCATACCATAATGGTGGAGCAAATGCGGTGCAGGAACTGGGAATAGCCGCCGCTGAAGGGGTATTTTATTTGGGTCTCTTAATGGAAAGTGGTGTCTCCCTTGAGATAGCACTTTCGAAATTGCAATTTCACTTTTCAATCGGAAGCAACTTTTTTATGGAATTAGCAAAATTAAGAGCGGCACGAGTCATTTGGAACAGAATTACCGAGCTTTATGGTGTGGAAGAAAAAGATCGAAGAATGTATATGTCGGCGGAAACTTCTGCATTTAATAAAACAGTATTCGATCCGCATGTCAACCTGCTGCGTGCTGGAAATGAAGCTTTTGCAGCCGTTTTAGGCGGGGTCCAATATTTGCACGTATCACCGTTTGATATACTTTCCGGCGCAAATACATTTTCCGAACGGATTGCTAGAAATATTCAGTTGATCTTAAAAGAAGAAGCGCATTTGAAAAAGGTAATCGACCCTGCAGGCGGTTCATGGTATATCGAATCGTTAACGCATGAAGTTGCTGAAAAGGCTTGGGAGTTATTCCAACAAATTGACGCACAAGGGGGGATTTTAGAAGTATTAAAATCCGGCTGGATTCAAGAAAAAATTGCCGCAATATATGATAATAGAAATGCAGACATTCAAACAAGGAAGCAAAGCATAATTGGAACAAATGTTTACGCAAAACTGGATGAAAATGTTCCATACGACACTCAAGTAAAAAAATATTTTATTAAAGAGCAAGCAAAAGTGTTTACTCCGATTCTAAAAAAACGTCTTGCCGAACCGTATGAAGAACTGCGCTTTAAAGCCAAGAGGCTGGAAAAGAAGAATGGTTCCACACCGTCAGTTGGCATGCTGTGTCTCGGGGAATTAAAACAGTATAAGGGTAGACTTGATTTTATGAATGGATTTCTGGCTGCAGGCGGTGTAGCGGTGCAGGAAAGCAAACCAATTCTGACTGTAGAGGACGCCAAACAGTTTGCTCAAGATTTGGCCTCACCGTTCGTCTGCTTCTGTGGCACCAATGACCAGTACGAAACAATTGGACATGAAATATTAACGTTCTTGAAAGTTGAATTTCCTGAAAAAAACTTTTTCCTTGCAGGTCTTCCAGAAAAAGAAAATCAAGCCAGATGGAAGGACGAAGGTATACAGTTGTTTATTCACATAAAAAGCAACTGTTATGAAACCGTTTCGACACTTTTGGCAAGTATGGAGGTGAATCAAGATGAAGAAAGTAAAGCCTGATTTTCAACATCATTCATTGTTTAACGATCAGTCATTTATGACAAAAGATGCTTGGAAGAAACAGGTTGACAAAGAAATTTCCACTTCTATTGATGATTTAGTATTTGAAACGAATGAACAAATTAAACTAAAACCCCTGTATACAAAGGAAGATCGGAAGGGGTTAGAACATCTTGACCACTTGCCAGGCCTCCCGCCTTATACAAGAGGTCCCTACCCGACGATGTATGTGAGCCGCCCATGGACAGTCAGGCAATACGCGGGCTTCTCAACAGCGGAGGAAAGCAATGCCTTTTACCGTAGAAATTTGGCGATGGGACAAAAGGGTTTATCGGTCGCATTTGATTTAGCAACTCATCGAGGCTATGATTCAGACCATCCCCGTGTTGTAGGAGATGTAGGGAAAGCGGGAGTGGCAATCGATTCTGTCCTTGATATGAAAATCTTGTTTGATCGTATTCCTTTAGACCAAATGTCAGTTTCCATGACGATGAATGGAGCAGTACTGCCGATTTTGGCGTTCTTTATTGTTACAGCAGAAGAACAAGGAGTAAGCCAGGAAAAGCTTTCGGGAACAATACAAAATGATATTTTAAAAGAATATATGGTAAGAAATACGTATATTTACCCGCCGGAAATGTCAATGAAGATTATAGCTGATATATTTGAGTACACATCAAAATATATGCCAAAGTTTAATAGCATCAGTATTTCCGGCTATCATATGCAGGAAGCGGGAGCACCTGCCGATTTGGAATTGGCTTATACTCTGGCAGATGGTTTGGAATATGTAAGGACTGGTTTAAAGGCAGGGATTGATATTGATTCCTTTGCTCCTAGATTGTCATTCTTCTGGGCAATTGGCATGAATTATTTCATGGAAGTGGCGAAAATGCGGGCAGCCCGATTCATTTGGGCGAAGATGATGAAATCATTTCAGCCTAAAAATGAAAAATCAATGGCACTGCGCACGCACTCACAAACATCAGGATGGAGTTTGACAGAGCAAGACCCTTTTAACAATGTGACACGAACATTGCTAGAGGCACATGCAGCGGCCATGGGCCATACCCAATCATTGCATACGAATGCATTAGATGAAGCGATTGCACTCCCAACCGATTTTTCCGCCCGAATAGCTCGTAATACACAGTTGTTTCTGCAGGAAGAATCAGGAATTACGAAAGTCATAGACCCGTGGGCAGGTTCTTATTATGTGGAAAAACTGACCGATGAATTAATTAAACGTGCTTGGAAGCATATTGAGGAGATTGAAAGTCTCGGTGGTATGGCAAAAGCTATTGAGACAGGTTTGCCCAAGATGAGAATAGAAGAGGCTGCAGCCCGCAGACAGGCCCAGATTGATTCTGGAAGGGAAATCATCATCGGTGTAAATAAGTACCGACTTGACAAAGAAGAGCCTATCGATATCTTGGATATAGATAATACCGCTGTCCGAATAAAGCAAATTGAAAAATTAGCGGTGTTAAAGGAAAATCGCGATGAACAAAAAGTTCAAGAGGTGTTAATGGCTATAACACAAGCAGCTTTAACTGGTAATCAAAACCTGCTCGAACTTGCTGTCAGGGCGGCACGTGTCAGAGCAACATTAGGGGAAATTTCTGATGCAGTTGAAAAGACTGCGGGAAGGCATAAAGCAGTTATTCGATCAATTAGCGGCGTGTACAGTTCTGCATTTAATAACGAAGAAGAAATTGTCGAAGTTCAAAAAATGACGGATGAATTTCTTGAAAATGAGGGCAGAAGGCCGCGAATTTTGATTGCAAAAATGGGGCAGGATGGCCATGACCGCGGGGCAAAAGTGATCGCAACAGCTTTTGCTGACCTTGGCTTTGATGTCGATATTGGTCCTTTGTTCCAAACTCCAGAAGAAACAGCAATGCAGGCAGTGGAGAACGATGTTCATGTGATAGGAATGAGCTCTCTTGCTGCGGGGCACAAGACGCTTTTACCGCAATTAGTGGAGGAACTAAGAAAGCTTGGCAGGGATGACATTCTCGTGGTAATTGGCGGAGTGATCCCCGCACAAGATTACCAATTCCTTTATGACCACGGGGCATCTGCCATTTTTGGACCTGGAACGATTATTCCAGTTGCTGCGCAAAAGGTGATTAAGGAAATTTATAAACAGCTTGGCTATGAGGAAGTGTCGTCATAATGTCAGAGGATCAATGGCCGGAATGGAGTGACCCCAATCATCCTGAATCTTTTTCAAGTATCATCAGAAAGGGGCAGGAACAGGAGGGGAATTCTGTCTCCATTCAAAAGAATATCCGCTTTCAAAAGCGCAGCACTCGGGAACCTGAAATGGAGGACTTATATGAAGGTATTCTGAGGGGCGACCGCAGTCTATTAGCAAGAGCCATTACCCTAGTGGAAAGCAACGCGGAACAGCATTTTCAGAAGGCCCAAGTGCTTTTGCAAAAACTTCTTCCTCATTCAGGTAACGCGATCCGAATTGGTATTACGGGTGTTCCCGGTGCCGGTAAAAGCACATTTATTGAGGCTTTTGGTACGTATTTATGCGAGCTTGGCCACCGGGTTGCCGTTCTTGCTATTGACCCTAGTTCAAAACTGAGCGGGGGCAGTATTCTTGGAGATAAGACGCGGATGGAACAATTATCAAGAAATCCGAAAGCCTTTATCCGTCCTTCGCCGACTGCAGGAAAACTAGGTGGTGTTCATCGGAAAACAAGAGAATCTATGCTTGTTTGTGAGGCAGCAGGGTATGATGTTATATTGGTTGAAACCGTTGGAGTAGGCCAAAGTGAGGTCATCATTAGAGATATGGTCGATTTCTTTATGCTTCTTGTTTTAACAGGGGCAGGTGATGAGCTACAAGGAATGAAAAAGGGAATTATGGAACTGGCTGATGCTTTAATTGTCCATAAAGCAGATGGCGCAAATAAGCTGAAAGCAGAGCAAACAAAAAAAGAGTTTAATCGTATTCTGCATTTCCTGCAGCCTTCCACAAAGGGCTGGGAAACGAAGGCATATACCTGCTCCTCTGTCAAAAAGGAAGGAATAAGTGAGATTTGGAAAGTGATTCAATCCTTTGAACAAACCGGCAAGGCTTCGGGTGTTTTCGGAGAAAGAAGAAAGTTCCAGGCGCGGGACTGGCTGTATTCCATGATAACCGATCAGCTGCAATATTATTTTTATCAACATCCCAATGTTAAATCACTGCTTCCAAAATATGAAAATGAAGTTATTGCAGGAGACATCACGGTTTCCAATGCTGTTGAGTCATTATTTGCCGCATTTTTTGGAAAAAAAGATTAAGGTATCATTCCCTCTATATAATAGACAATCCATTTGTAAAAAACACATTTTTACTGTTATGATGTAGTTATATAGAGATATTTAAGGAGTGATCTTGATGAGCATGGATTTTAATATATTCATGAATGATGTTGTTCGCCAAGCGAGGGAAGAAATTACCTCTGCCGGATATCAAGAGTTGAAAACACCTGAAGAAGTGGAAGAAGCTTTAGCGAAAAAAGGAACGACATTGGTTATGATTAATTCTGTTTGTGGCTGTGCTGGAGGTATTGCCCGCCCTGCAGCTGCTTATTCTATTCATTATGATAAACGCCCTGATCATTTGGTCACAGTTTTTGCAGGACAGGATAAGGATGCTACTGAAAAGGCAAGAAGCTATTTCACTAATTTTCCTCCGTCCTCCCCATCTTTCGCCTTGCTAAAAGACGGTGAAATTTGCTCGATGGTTGAAAGACACCAAATCGAAGGACACAGCCCTGCAGATGTTGTAGCTAAGCTACAACAAGAATTTGATAAATATTGTGAAGAAATCTAAAGCTCAATATTGATAAAAAAGACCAGTCTCACATTGGAGATTGGTTTTTTTATTGGAAAAATTTTCACTTGAAAAACATTAATGAATTTTTAAAAATATATTTGCATAATTATTTATATGTGTTAAAATTCATTTCAGTGAATAATTATTAATTAATAAAACTATTATTTTTGTGAAAAATAGGCATAGTTAGACTGATTTATTATAAAAATAATTAGTTTTAAATTTCAGAAAATTATAGGAGGATCATAAATGAAGAAAACAATTACTTTATTAGCATCTTTGATGCTAACAGTTGGATTACTTGCAGCGTGCGGGACTAGTTCGCAAAATAATAATACAAGCGGGGATAAAAAGGTGTTAACGATGGCAACATCTGCTGATTATCCTCCATTTGAATATGTTAATACAAGCAAAGGCGGTAAGATTGAAGGTTTTGATATTGATTTAGCTAATGCGATTGCTGGGAAGCTGGGATATAAAGTACAAGTGAAGGATATGGATTTCAGCGGTCTAATTGAAGGACTTAAATCCGGACAAGCTGATTTCGTTTTAGCTGGTATGACTCCTACTCCACAGAGAAAACAAAACGTTGATTTTAGCGATATTTATTATACTGCCCAATATATGTTTATTTCCAAAAAGGGAAGTGGGATTAATACACTTCAAGATTTAAAAGGAAAAACGGTTGGTGTTCAGCTTGGTTCTATCCAGGAAGCAAAAGCAAAAGATATTAATAAAACGATCCCAATCAAAATTGAAGATCGTAATCGAATTCCGGATCTGATCGAAGAAATCAAAGCAGGCCGCTTTGATGCTGCTATTGTTGAAGATTCAGTCGCAAAAGGATTCCTTGAGAAGAATAAAGAATTGACTGGTTTTACCATTAGTGATAAAGCCGATGAAGCTGGTTCAGCCATTGCATTTCCAAAAAACAGCAAGTTAACCACGAAATTTAATGATGAGTTAAAGAAGATGAAAGCTAATGGTGAACTGCAAAAATTAATTGTTAAATGGTTTGGCGGAGTGAAATAATTCATCTTGAACGGGAGACGTTTGGAAACACATTAATCTAAACGTCTCTGCTATTTTTTTAAGAAAGGACGAAATTTAAATGCACTTAAATTTCACCCCATTTATCCCCTCTATTCCTTATATTTTACAAGGAATTCTCGTAACCTTACAGATTGTGGTTGTTGCCGCCATTCTAGGTCTTATTCTTGGAACGCTTTTATCATTATGTAAGATTAGTTCAGTGAAAATACTTGGCTGGTTTGCTAAAGCTTATACATCCGTTTTTCGCGGTACGCCAATGGTGCTTCAGTTGATGATTATTTATTTCGGTTCTCCGGAAATTCTTGGATACCAAATTGCTCCTTATACTGCTGCCATTCTATCCTTTGGTTTAAATTCTGGTGCGTATGTTTCTGAAATTATTCGTGCAGGAATTCTTGCCGTCGATAAAGGGCAACGAGAGGCGGCACTTGCGTTAGGGATTCCGTATGGAAAGATGATGTGGGATATCATTCTGCCACAGGCTTTAAAAAATATCCTGCCTGCAATCATGAATGAACTTATCACTCTAACGAAGGAGTCCGCGATTGTGACTACGATCGGAGTTATGGATGTTATGCGCCGGGCATATCAAGTTGGTTCTGATAATTATTCATTTTTCGAACCGCTGTTGATCGCCGGGGGGATTTATTATCTAATGGTGATTATCCTGTCCTTCTTTGGAAGATTGCTTGAAGGGAGAATGAGACGAAGTGATTAAGGTAGAGGGTTTATATAAGAATTTTGGAAAACTTGAAGTGTTAAAGGGAATCTCTACTTCCATAAAAGCAGGTGAGGTGGTCGCTATTATCGGACCTTCAGGTTCAGGGAAATCTACATTTCTGCGGTGCCTGAATTTGCTCGAAACTCCGACAAAAGGAACAATTTGGCTTGGGGACCAAGAACTCACAGACAAGAAAACGAATATCATGAAAGTTCGTCAAAACGTAGGAATGGTATTCCAGCATTTCTATCTTTTTCCTCATAAAACGGTGTTACAAAATCTGACTTATGCGCCTTTGAAAGTAAAAGGTTTAGACAAATCGAATGCAGAAAAAATTGCCTTTGAATTACTTGAGCGAGTAGGTTTAGCGGAGAAAGCACATGAATATCCTACAAGGTTGTCAGGAGGTCAGAAGCAGCGTGTAGCCATTGCCAGAGCATTAGCAATGCAACCTGAGGTCATGCTGTTCGATGAACCCACATCCGCGCTCGATCCGGAAATGGTCAAGGAAGTATTAGAGGTCATGAAATCACTTGCTCATACCGGAATGACGATGGCCATTGTTACACATGAAATGGGCTTTGCCAGGGAAGTGGCAGATCGCGTTTTGTTTCTTGATGGCGGTGTGCTTGTTGAGGATGCAGCGCCAGCTGAGTTTTTCTCAAATCCAAGGAGTCCTCGTGCGCAGGATTTTCTTCAAAAAATGCTTTAAGAATTAGATGGTCGAAATGATCATCTATTTTTTTATTTTTAGACATATTTTATGATTATTGAGGAAAAATAGCGGGTAAAAGGCAGGTGGGAAATTTTGCTGAAGCTTCTTTCATCAATCATACTCGCTTTTTTCTTTTCACCGATTTGGCCTTTAGGCCCAAACCCTCTCCCTGGTGACCCTTTTGTTATAGTGAATAAAAGTACAAATGAATTGGCGCTTATTAGTGAAAACAGGCTTCAAACCATTGTATCAGTCGGAACAGGTAAAACGAAGGAACTGACACCTGAAGGCCTATTTACTATCACTGTAAAAGCTGAAAATCCTTATTATATCCGTGGAAATATACTTGGAGGGGACCCGAAAAATCCTCTCGGGGCAAGGTGGATTGGTTTTGATGCAAAAGGGACTGATGGGAGAATTTACGGCCTTCATGGAACAAACCAGCCTGCTTCCATAGGCAAGTATGTATCACAAGGCTGTATTCGTATGCAAAATGAGGTGATTAGCTCTTTATTTCCGCTCATTCCATTGGGAACGAAAATATTGGTCACTTCCTCAACTAAATCCTTTGAACAATTGGCAAGAGAAAATGGTGCAATAGAATAAGGAGAGGGAATGTTCCTGTTGAACATTCCCTTTATTATTGTTAACGAATAAACTGGCCAATTCCAATTAGGAGGGTAGATGCAAGCATTGCGCCTAACATTAACATAACAATGATTCTTCTGCTTTTTTTACTGGACATAGTGTAGATACCTCCCATAATTCTTGAATACTCATTATTTTACAAGGAAAAGCCCAGATAAACAACGGAACAACTGTACATTTTAGGAAGGATTTATGAAGTTTTTCACGAATACATTTATTGATGAAATCATTTTTAATCGGAATTGAGGGATTCATATGATTAAAAAAGTGGATCATATTGGCATTGCTGTGAAATCGCTTACAGATGTCCTTCCTTTTTATACGGACGTATTAGGCCTTCCTCTTTTGAAAATAGAAGAGGTGGAAAGTCAAAAAGTTAAAGTGGCCTTTCTACAGGCAGGTGAGACAAAACTGGAATTGCTTGAGCCTGTTTCAAGTGAAAGTACAATTGCTAAATTTATTGATAAACGAGGAGAAGGCATCCATCATGTCGCACTTGGTGTCGAATCGATTGAAGCAAGAATCAGGGAGATGAAGGAAAAAGGAATTCGCATGATTGATGAAGAGCCGAGACCTGGGGCAGGCGGTGCACAAATTGCCTTTATGCACCCAAAAGCAGCGTCCGGTGTTTTAGTCGAACTTTGTGAGAAAAAGGGGTAATGCTATATGGACATCTATGAAAAAATCAATGAATTATATGATAAACGAAGAGAAGTGGAGCTTGGCGGCGGTGATGAGCGGATCGAAAAACAGCATGAAAAAGGAAAATTAACTGCTCGTGAGCGCATTGAACTTTTAGTCGATAAAGGGACTTTTGTGGAGTTAAATCCATTTATCGAGCACCGAACTCATGATTTTGGGATGGCAGATCAAAAGGGACCTGGCGATGGTGTCGTAACAGGTTATGGAAAGGTGAACGGCCGGCCAATTTATTTATTTTCTCAAGATTTTACCGTATTTGGCGGTGCTCTCGGTGAAATGCATGCGAATAAAATCGCCAATGTGATGGATTTAGCAGCTAAAAATGGCACCCCATTTGTTGGCCTTAATGACTCAGGAGGAGCAAGAATTCAAGAAGGCGTGGTTTCTTTAGACGGTTATGGCCATATCTTTTACCGTAATTCCATCTATTCAGGAGTGATTCCGCAAATTTCCGTTATAATGGGACCATGTGCCGGTGGAGCTGTCTACTCACCTGCGATAACGGATTTCGTGTTTATGGTGGAGCAGACAAGTCAAATGTTTATTACAGGCCCTAAAGTGATTGAAACTGTTACGGGAGAAAAGATTAGTGCGGAAGACCTTGGTGGGGCTAATGTCCACAACTCGATCAGTGGAAATGCTCATTTCAGTGCTGCAACTGAAGAAGAAGCGTTGCTACAATTACGTAAATTGCTTGGCTATCTGCCACAAAATAATCAAGAAAAACCCCCGGTTGCTGTACATTCTGAAGAGGATGATTATCGTCCGAATCTGACAGATATGATTCCATTTGATGCTGTTCGTCCATATGATGTTCGCAGCGTTATTGAGCAGGTTGTGGACCGGGAGTCATTTATGGAAATACATAAGGATTTTGCTAAAAATATCGTGGTCGGTTTTGCCAGAATTAAAGGGGAAACGATAGGCCTTGTCTGTAATCAGCCAAAAGTAATGGCCGGCGGGCTGGATATAGATTCTTCCGACAAAGCTGCCAGATTCATCCGAACCTGCGACTCGTTTAATATTCCGATCATTACTTTTGAGGATGTGACAGGCTTTTTCCCTGGGGTTAAGCAGGAGCATGGCGGCATAATTCGTCATGGTGCAAAAATATTATTTGCTTATTCTGAAGCAACAGTACCAAAGCTGACCATTATTTTAAGAAAAGCATACGGCGGGGCTTATGTAGCCTTAAATAGTAAGTCAATCGGTGCGGATCTTGTATTTGCCTGGCCAAATGCGGAAATTGCTGTGATGGGGCCGCAGGGGGCAGCCAATATTATTTTTGCTAAGGAAATTAACTCCAGTGAAAATCCGGAACTGACCCGCCAGCAAAAAATCGAAGAGTACCGCGATAAATTTGCCAATCCCTATGTTGCAGCAGCCAGAGGAATGGTGGATGATGTCATCGACCCTAGGGAAACACGGATAAAAATTATTCAAGCTTTGGAAATGCTCCGAAACAAAAAAGAATCTAGACCATATAAAAAACATGGGAATATCCCACTTTAAATTTGTATTTCCATTTGGGCTGTGAATAGTTGCCACAGCCTTTCATTTGCTGGTAGGACAAGAAAAAAGGTATACTGAAATAGTGAGTAAAGTACATAAACTGGGAGGTTTGGCAGAATGATTAATCAGGAGCGTCTTTTGAATGAATTCTTGGAGCTTGTTCAAATTGACTCAGAAACCAAACATGAAACAGAGATTGCCAAAGTGTTAAAGCAAAAGTTTTCCGAGTTAGGGTTGGAAGTATTTGAGGATGATACAACAGCAGTGACAGGGCATGGGGCTGGAAATTTGGTTTGTACACTTCCGGCAACAAAAGAAGGAGTAGATCCGATTTATTTTACTTCTCATATGGATACGGTTGTTCCAGCGAAAGGTGTGAAGCCATCGATTAAAGACGGCTACGTGATAACCGACGGCACTACCATCCTTGGGGCAGATGATAAAACTGGGTTATCCGTAATGTTGGAAACGATCCGTGTCTTAAAAGAGCAAAATATTTCACACGGGATGATTCAATTTGTCATCACAGTTGGAGAAGAGTCTGGTCTAGTGGGAGCGAAAGCGCTCGATCCTTCTTTAATGAAGGCTAAATATGGTTATGCACTTGACAGCGATGGGCTGGTAGGTAACATCGTAGTCGCAGCGCCTACACAGGCAAAAGTAAAAGCAGTTATCTATGGTAAAACAGCACATGCCGGTGTAGCGCCGGAAAAAGGTGTTTCTGCGATTACAATTGCTGCCAAAGCGATTTCAAAAATGCCACTGGGGAGAATTGATCATGAAACGACTGCTAATATCGGCCGTTTTGAAGGCGGACAGGCAACCAATATTGTTTGCGACCGTGTCGATATTTTAGCAGAAGCGCGTTCACTGATTCCTGAAAAAATGCAAGCACAGGTTGCCAAGATGAAAGAAGCGTTTGAAACCGTTGCAGCAGATATGGGCGGAAGAGCGGAAGTTGAAGTGGAAGTTATGTATCCAGGCTTCAAATTTGGTGAAGGGGATCAAGTAGTGGAAATTGCTCGAAAAGCAGCAGCCAAGATTGGACGCAGCTGTGAACTTCAGCATAGCGGCGGCGGCAGTGACGCCAACGTGATTGCTGGATTCGGCATCCCAACAGTAAACCTCGCTGTGGGCTACGAAGAAATTCACACGACTAATGAACGGATGCCTATTGAAGAGTTATATAAATTGGCAGAAATGACACTTGCCATCATTGAAGAAGTGACAAAACAGTAACGTTTTTGAAGAGGGCCTTTGGTTCCTCTTTTTTTGGTATAATGAGATTAAGAAAGGTTTAAGGATGATTGACATGAAGGAAATGTATCCTAAAAACGGACGTGTCATTTTACATGTTGATATGAATAGTTTTTATGCCTCTGTTGAAATGGCCTATGACCCATCACTTAAAGGGAAACCACTGGCGATTGCCGGAAATGTGGAGGAACGTAGGGGCATCATTGTTACCTGCAGCTATGAAGCGAGGAAATTTGGTGTAAAAACAACGATGCCGCTTTGGGAAGCCAAGAAGCTGTGCCCGCAGTTAATTGTGAAAACGCCTAATTTTGATCGTTACCGGGCTGCCTCTAAGGGAATGTTTTCTATTCTCAGAACTTATACAGCACTTGTCGAGCCGGTTTCTATTGATGAAGGATACATGGATATAACCGAAAGTTTTGAATTCGGAAGCCCCATAGAAATTGCAGAAAGTATACAAAAGCGAATTTATGAACAGCTTGATTTACCTTGCAGTATTGGCATTGCTCCGAATAAATTTTTAGCCAAAATGGCCTCTGATATGAAAAAACCGCTTGGTATTACTATCCTTAGAAAGAGGGACATACCAAATGTTCTGTGGCCATTGCATAGTGGTGAAATGCATGGGGTAGGAAAAAAAACAGCGGAAAAGCTAACATCGTTAGGAATTTACACGATCGGCGATTTGGCCAAAGCAAATGAAGTGCAGTTAAAAGCACTTCTTGGAATCAATGGGATTCGATTAAAAGAGCGTGCCAATGGGACGGATCACCGAAGTGTCGACCCGGAATCAATTGAGGAATTCAAAAGTATTGGCAATTCGACAACCCTGCCGAGGGATGTAAGCAATCAGCAAGAGCTTAATCATGTGCTTGATTCATTGGCTGAAACGGTCTCTGTCAGGCTGAAGCGAAAAAACGTCCTTGCATCAACGATAGGGGTTACGATTCGTTATAAGGATCGAAGGACCATCACTAGAAGTAAAAAATTAGAAAATCCAATCCAGCATAAAGAAGAAATTGCGGCCATTGCCAAACAGCTTATGCAAAAGCATTGGAACGGCGATCCCGTCCGTTTATTGGGTATAACAGGTTTTGACTTACTCGACCATGGACTTGCCTATAAACAGTTAGATTTGTTTTCCTATGAAAAAGATGCTAAAAAAGAACCGCTGTTAAAAACAGTTTCATTTCTTAGGGAAAAGTTTGGGAAAAATATTATTGAAACAGCAGGAGAACATTCTGTTGATCAGTCGGATGATGTTGGTACTGCTACAAGTTTTAATAAAGATTTTCTTCGTAAACTTCCGAAAAATGAGTATGAGGAAAAATAAAGCTCCAATTGCCTAATAAGCAAATGGAGCTTTTATCGTTATTGACAAATATCAACATCCAGGTCAGTGACAGGCCACCAGAAGAAACCGTCTTTTTCCAAGAGCTCATCAGCGGCTTTTGGTCCCATGGAGCCTGAAGTGTAGTTAGGGAATGCTGCTTTTGTTTTTTGCCAAACCTCTGAAATTTTATCAACGAAGGCCCAAGAATAAGCTACTTCATCCCAATGGGTGAAATTCGTTGCATCGCCTCTCATGCAGTCATATAGCAGCTTTTCGTATCCTTCAGGAGTATTCATGGTGAAAACCCCTGTATTGGCAAAGCTTAATTTTACCTCTTGTGCATCAAGGTGACCACCAGCTTTTTTAGCATTCAGATGGAGCGTGATCCCTTCCTCTGGCTGAATATGGATCACGAGCAGGTTAGGATTTAACATTTTTTCTGTTTCGTAATATAAATTCATCGGAATATCTTTAAATTGAACGACAATTTTCGTTGATTTTGTAGACATTCTTTTTCCGGTTCTAATGTAGAAAGGAACGCCGGCCCAGCGGAAATTATCAATCATGATTTTACCTGCTACATATGTCTCGGTGTTCGATTCTTTGTCGACCATCGGCTCATCACGGTATTTAGGAACCTGTTTTCCGTTAATGGCACCTTCATCGTATTGACCGCGAACAAAATAATCTTTTATTTGCTCGCCTTCCACCATGCGGAGGGAACGGAATACCCGTACCTTTTCCGAGCGGATTTCATTTGTTGTCAGTTTAATTGGCGGTTCCATCGCAAGCAGTGCCACCATCTGCATCATATGGTTTTGCAGCATATCCCTGAGCGCACCGCTTGTCTCGTAATAGCGTCCTCTTTCCTCAACACCAAGTGTTTCACTTGAAGTAATTTGAATATTGGAAATATAACGGTTATTCCAAAGCGGTTCAAATATCGCATTGGCAAAACGGATTACTTCAATATTCCGCACCATTTCTTTCCCTAAATAATGGTCAATCCGATAAATTTCATCTTCAGAAAATGCTGTTCTAATTTGTTTGTTTAATTCTTTCGCAGAGGCCAAGTCATGACCGAAAGGTTTTTCGATGACGAGACGCTTGTAACCTTTTACATCAGTAAGTCCATCTGATTTTAAATGGAGCGCAATCGGCCCGAAAAATTCTGGTGCCATCGCCAAATAGAAAATGCGATTGCCTTCGAGGGTATAATGTCCATCAATTTCATCGGCTAATTTCTTTAACGCAGCATAGGAGTTGGAATCTCCTGCATCATGGGATTGGTAGAAAAAATGTGAAATAAAATCATCAAGATTTTCTTTGTTTCCTAAAGACGATAATACTGATTCCCTTACAGATGCCTGAAATTCTTCATTTGTAAGCTGTCTTCTGGCAACACCAATCACGGCAAATTTATTTAATCTTTTCCTTTCGTATAAACGATAAAGGGAGGGAAACAGTTTCCGTTTTGCTAAATCACCAGTGGCTCCGAAAATCATTATCAAGGAAGTCATATTTTGTTCCACGTTAGAAACCTCTTTTCTAAAAGTATCTTTTCCTATGTATGTTAAACAAGTATAAATTTTAGCTGTTTCCTTTAGATTTCTCAAATAAATTGATTTGCATGTATCAAAAAAATAGGTGTTTTTTCTCTTGTAATCGCAACCATTGAGCAATAATCTGCATTTTGTGGTATAGTATCCATATTGATTTGGACGGGAAAAGGAGGAGTAATTTTTGGATGTTTTTTTCTTAGGTACGGGTGCCGGAATGCCAGCAAAGCTTCGCAATGTGACATCCATTGCATTAAAATTATTGGAGGAGCGAGGGGCAATTTGGTTGTTTGACGCTGGAGAGGCCACTCAGCATCAAATTTTACATACTGCCATTAAACCGAGAAGAATAGAGAAAATTTTTATTACCCATCTTCATGGAGACCACATTTACGGTCTTCCAGGCCTGCTTTCGAGCCGCTCGTTTCAAGGAGGGGAAACAGAGATCACTGTTTACGGGCCAAAAGGTATTAAACAATATATTGAGGTAAGTCTATCCATAAGCCAAACGTACTTGAAATATCCGCTGTCAGTGGTGGAAATTGATGAAGGGATTATTTTTGAAGATGATCAATTCATTGTCGAAGCCCGCCTCTTGGATCATGGCATTCCATCTTACGGTTATCGTATAGTTGAAAAAGACAGGCCAGGGACTTTACAGGCCGATAAGCTGATGGCAGCAGGTGTCCGTCCAGGTCCGATTTTTAAACAAATAAAAAATGGCGAAGCAGTTACACTTGAAGATGGACGTATTATTCAACCGAGTGAATTTGTAGGGCCAGCACAAAAAGGAAGGATTGTCACCATTCTTGGGGATACGAGATTCAATGAGAATGCTATTTTGCTAGCAAAGAATGCCGATCTTTTGATTCATGAAGCCACTTTCTCTAAGGACGAAGCCAAGCTTGCCTATGACTACTTTCATTCAACCACCTATCAGGCAGCAAAAATTGCCAAGCAGGCAGGGTGCAGCAAGTTATGTCTTACACATATTAGCTCTCGCTACGATCGAAACACGTGGATGGAATTGGTGTACGAAGCTAGGGAGATTTTTGAAAATACAGAGATTGCGGAGGATTTTAAGGAAATTCCGGTTCCTTACAAATAAAGAAAACTCGCCGGCTGGCGAGCTCGTTAGGGCGAAGACTGAGGCGTAGTTCGCCGAAAAGCAGAGCTTTTCGACTGTGATGCTAATGCTCCCGAACATTCCTTAGTGCACTTATGCTTGATAGGAAAGTTATATTTTCATGCCCTATCCCTGAAAAAAAGCACTTGCCTTTTGACAAGTGCTTCTCCTGCATCTTTATCTACATCCAGCCCCGTTCATATTGTTTCGGCCCTTTAATGACTGCGCCAAGTTCTTTGGCTGCTGTCCGAGGCCAGTATGGGTCTCTTAGCAATTCCCGTGCTAAGAAAACTAAATCGGCTCTGTCGTTTTGTAAAATTTCCTCAGCTTGTATGGGGGAAGTTATTAAGCCTACAGTCCCGGTTGGAATGTCTGCCGCTTTCCGAATGGTTTCTGAATATTTTACTTGGTATCCAGGATATACATCAATTCTGGCCGTAACAACGGCACCAGAACTGACATCAATTAAATCCACGCCTTGCTCCTTCAGCCACTGGGCAAATGTTATGTAATCCTCTGGCGTTAAACCGCCTTCTTGATAGTCATTTGCTGAAACACGTACAAATAGAGGACCATCCCAAACTGTTTTTACACTATCAATCACTTCGCGAAGAATTCGGTACCGGTTTTCAGCAGAACCTCCGTATTCATCCCATCGTTTATTGGAAAGCGGCGAGAGAAATTCATTAATCAGGTACCCGTGGGCGCCATGGATTTCAATGACATCAAAACCAGCAACTTTGGCACGTTCCGCTCCTATCTTAAAGGCTTCAACCGTTTCAGCAATGTCAGCTTTCGTCATTTCCTTCGGAGTTTTTGAATGATCATTAAAAGCAATCGCTGACGGAGCGAGAATGTCACCCTCTAATATTGCTTTTCTGCCGGCATGGGCTAGCTGGATACCAATTTTAGCTCCATGTTCTTTTACAAGTCCCACAAGCTCCTTGAAGCCGTTTATATGTTCATCGCTCCAGATTCCTAGGTCTTGCGGGGAAATCCGTCCTTGCGGTGTAACCGCCGTTGCTTCCACAATAATCAACCCAACCTGCCCAACTGCTCTCGACGTATAGTGGGTGCGATGCCAATTTTGGAGATGGCCATCCTGATTATGGCTGGAGTACATGCACATTGGCGACATGACAATTCTGTTTTTGAATGTCACACCTTTTATGGTATAAGGCGAGAAAAGTTTTGCAGTCATTTGAATAACCTCCTGTTTTCATTTCTGAAACCACTACTAGTATAGCAAATAGTCGGAAAATAATATGGGATCATGTTCTCATTCTTTTTCTCTTAGTTCTCGCAACTGATACGTTGTGCCGCGCCACACAATCCCCCCTCGTTTAAAGGTGAGATAGCTTGCTCTGATAATTGAAAAGATAAATAGCATGGCGGTAATTGGAAAAACAAGAAATAAAAGTGGTGAGAAAACGGTCATTCTTTTTGTAATCAGTACGTAAAGAAAGCCGCTGCCGAGTATATTTCCCAAACTTAGAAGAGCAATCACTTTATTTGCTGAAAAAATGGTGATAAACGGCAGAACATGTGTAACAAATACCCCGAAAACGGCGAATAATACCATGCTGATTCGATAATTTAATCCGGCAAAGGTGTTTTTTTCAAGGCCGATAAACGCTTCTTTCAAACTTCCATACCATTCTACTTCGATGATCCGAAGGGCTGTAACAATTCTTTGTCGATATCCTTCTTTTTTCAGTCGCATGCCAAGCTGCAAGTCATCATCAGGGCGCATTTTTATTTTTTCATGCGTGCCAAACGCCTTATATGCTCTTTTTAATACTAAATTAAATGCGCCAATTCCTGTTCCTGTTTTGGACTTGGGATTATTGGCCTGCCATGGGCGTTTAAAATAAGAAAAACCAAACAGAAAAAATGCAACAAACGTTTTTAACCAAAAACTTTTGGCCCATAGATTGGGGGCAGCTGTTAAATGGTCAAGCTGCATTCTTTCTGCATAATGCAATGCTTTGGAGAATGCTTCTTTTTCGTATTGAATATCTGCATCTGTAAACAAAAGCCATTTACCGGCAGCGGACAGATATCCTTTATAGAGAGCGTGGTTCTTTCCAAGCCATCCTTCAGGCAATTCGTGAATATGGAGACCTTTTATCCGCGAGTCTTTCTTCGCCAGGTTGTTGATGATCTCCCCTGTTCTATCAATGGAACGGTCGTTAACAAGAATCCATTCTACATTTTGATAGGTCTGCGCAAGTTGGCTGATTATACTTGCCTCTAGGTGTCTTTCTTCGTTTCGTGCAGCTACAATAACTGACAGTAAGGGTCCGTTATCCATGGGTTCTTCCTTTTCCAAACTGTCCAAATGCCGCAACCCGTTAAGTGCATCGATAAGAAAAATAATCCAAACTAGTATGCCAATTATATACAGCACCGTTAATATGTCGATCATTTCCTCAGTCCTCTTTTTCTTGACTTATCTTTAGTTTAAAGAAACTGAGGGGAAACATTCAATTTTTAAGATGTTTTACCAACCTGAAGCTGGGAGCACAGGGCTTCGCCCATTTTTTTTGATTGAGCGGCAGCAGCTTTAATACATGAAATAAATGCTTCTTGAACTCCATGTTCTTCCAGAACCCGTACTCCGGCTTCCGTTGTTCCTCCTGGACTTGTGACCTCCCGGCGTAATTGCTCTGGTGATTTCGCCGAGTTTTTCACCATTTCAGCGGCTCCAATTAATGTTTGAACAATGAGTTCTTTCCCCATTTGTTTATCAAGCCCGATTTCAACTGCACTTTTTTCCATAGCCTCGATCAAATAATAAATATATGCTGGTCCGCTGCCCGATAACCCGGTTACTGCATCCAGCTGATCTTCCTCAACAAAAGAGGCTAGGCCGACAGTTGCAAACAGTTGTTTGGCTGTTTCCAGCTGCGCATCAGTTACCCTGCTGTTGACCGCAATGGCTGTTGCTGATTTTCCCACTGCTGCAGAAGTATTTGGCATGGCTCTGGCAATGGACAGCGGCTTTACAGCCAAAGTCTCGATTGCATCCATAGATACCCCTGCAAGAACGGACACAATCAACATATCCGGTGACAGATGCCCGCGAATATATTCAATCGCTGAAGCTGCGTCTTTTGGTTTCATCGCCAGCATCACAACATCTGCTCTATCAAAAAGGGCGTTTAAATCATAACTGCTTTGAATCCCGTATTGTTCTTCTAAATATGCTAATCTTGCCTGATTGGCATTGTTTGTTACCCAAATGTTTTTTCGTTCAATTAATCCATTTTCAAGAATACCTGAAATAAAGGCCTCTGCCATCGATCCGGCACCTACAATAGCAATTTTATTCATAAAAATTCCTCCTTACTTTTTGAAAGACTTTCTTAAATTTCGGCTGTTGATTGCCGCTCCAAACAACGGGGAAATAATCAGCAACGTCTTTATCAAAGCCTTTGGAAAAAACAAAAAGACCTCTCATCCCAAAAGGACGAAAGGTCTAACTTCCGTGGTACCACCTTCATTGCCCCAGGCTGCTTCCATTTGCCGGGGGTTCTCTCGACACCGTTAACGCCGGGATACGTTAGGTTTTCCTAATAGCTCATAGGGTAGGTTCAATGATCAAGAGGGCGGTGAAGCCTTTCAGCCTGCCGAGCTTCACTCTCTTTCGCCGTTTTTCATTTACTGGCCCTAGTCATCGCACAAAACAAAATAAATTTTAATAGTGATTATGCAAGAAAATCACCCTTTATGTCAAGGGGTATATTTATTGAATTTTATTTTTTTTCCAAAAAATTATGCGGAAAAAGTGACATTTTTAAATATTAACGCTAAACTTTATCTTATATATATAATAGACACATAATTTTCATATTTGAGGAATAGGTATTCTTTATTTAACTATAATGTTAAGGGGTTTTTTTACATGACGGAATGGAAAGACGGAATTGCTAAGATAACACTTCCAACCCCGTTTCCTGTCGGGGATGTCAATGTTTATCTCCTTAAGGGCGAGCGGCTGACGCTTGTGGATGCTGGGCCCAAAACCGAAGCAGCATGGGAATCACTGACCGCACAATTACGTGAATTGAATTTACGCCCAGAAGACATTGACCAAGTGATTTTGACACACGATCACCCTGATCATACAGGGCTGCTTGATTTTTTTTCTGATACATTGGAAGTTTATGGACATCCATTAAATGAGCGCTGGATTCATCCTACGGAAAACTTTTTACAGGAGTGTAGCCATTTTTTTAAATCATTATTTCATAAGTCAGGTCTTCCTTTGGAATTTATGAATGTTCTTGAGAATCATAAGAACATGTTAAAGTATTCTTGCAATCGCTCGCTCACTGGTACACTAACAGAGGGAATGAGGCCGCCCGGACTTTCTGAGTGGAGGGTGTTGGAGACACCAGGTCATGCACAGAGTCAGGTTGCGTATTATCGAGAAAAAGATGGGATTATGCTTGGCGGTGACCTCATTTTAGCTCATATCTCTCCAAATCCATTGCTTGAGCCGCCGGTGCCGGGTGAATCAATGAGACCAAAGCCTCAGCAGCAGCATAATCATTCTATGCAGAAGCTGTTGTCATATCCGATTCAAATGGTTTACACCGGGCATGGCAAGGAGGTTTTTCAACTGGAAGAACTTGTTAAGCAGCGGCTCGTCAGTCAGCATGACCGTGCAATGAAAGTGAACAAGTGGCTGAAGGAAAGCGAGCTTACAGTTTTTGAAATCTGCCAACGCCTTTTTCCTTCTGTATATAAGCGCGAATTATTCTTAACGTTATCAGAAACAATAGGCCAGCTTGACTATTTATCATCGATCGGAGAAATTATTAGTAGAGATACCCAACCCATGCTTTTTCTGGCAAAGTAAAAAATATGGGGCAACATGGATGAGGTGGTTAAATGGTTAGGGAACAATTAAAGGGTAAAAATATCGTCATCACCGGCGCCTCCGGTGGAATTGGAGCTGAAATTGCCAAGCTTTGTTCGGCAAGCGGAGCCAATCTTGTTTTGCTGGCCCGAAGCATCGATAAACTTGAACAATTAAAGTTACAGCTTGAAGATAAATATCATGTGGATGTACATGTTTTTCGGCTTGATGTGGCCAATACCGATCAAGTTCGGGAGGTTTTTGAACAAATTTTTGCGAGGATTGGATCCATAGATATCCTTGTAAATAATGCTGGATATGGGATTTTCCGTGAAGCTCACGAAGCTTCTATTGACGAAATAAAGGGAATGTTCGAGGTTAATGTAGTCGGATTAATGGCTTGCACGACGATGGTGCTGGGGGCGATGCGGGAAAGGCGATTTGGTCATATTATCAATATTGCCTCGCAGGCTGGAAAAATCGCAACTCCGAAATCGAGCGTTTATTCAGCAACAAAGCATGCTGTTCTTGGCTACACCAATTCCTTACGTATGGAACTGGCCGATTACAATGTGCTTGTTACCTCCGTTAATCCCGGCCCCATTGCGACTAATTTCTTTACCATTGCCGATGAACAAGGGACCTATGTGAAAAATGTACAAAAATTTATGCTTCAGCCCGAATATGTTGCTGGAAAAGTTGTCGACTGCATGTTTACAAAAACAAGGGAAATCAATCTGCCTCGCTGGATGAATTTGGGGAGCGTGGTCTCGGTCCTTTTTCCGCGCTTGTTTGACAAAATTGGCAGCCGGATGCTTAATAAAAAATAATATTAACTTGCCTCTGTTTAGGGGCTTTTTTCAATTGATTAAAAATTCGTATACTGCATCATTTATTGCTTCATACAATTCCACCGTGGGTTCTTCTTCCTTCAGCTGCAAAATTTTCTGGGTTAATTCCTCCAAATCTTGAGCGGTAAGTGGCAGGGGCCCTGCCTCATAATATTGTTTAAAACAATTTTTTATCATTTTCATTATTAACTTTTTCTCCATAACATGCACCTCTTTAATCTATTATATCGTTTTCTTGGTGTTAATTCATATTGTAAATAAGTAAAAAAATTCCATTGAATACGAACGCATATTCGGGTAGAATAAGAATAGAATAAAGAACAAATGTTCTATATTTATCACTGTGAGGGATTATTCATGGTTGATTACAGCACGTTGCCGCAAAATAAAATTTTATGTGTGGATATGAAGAGCTTTTATGCCAGTTGCTCTGCTGTCATGCTTGGTCTCGATCCCTTAAACTGCTATATCGCGATTGTCGGGGATAAAGAGCGGCAGGGAAGCATTGTACTCGCAGCTTCCCCGCGTTTGAAAAAAGAATTTGGCATTAAAACAGGATCACGGCTGTTTGAGATTCCAAAAGATCCGAGAATTAGGCTTGAGGAGCCCAAGATGGCAACTTATTTGCGAATCTCCACGGAAATTACTCGTGTGTTTAATCGCTATGTTCCAAAAGAAGCAATCCATGTTTATAGTGTCGATGAAAGCTTTATCAAGGTAGATGGCTCCCTTCATCTGTGGGGGGATGCCCAAACAATTGCTCAAAAGATAAGAAACGATATTGAACGGGAATTTCAGCTGCCATGTGCAATCGGAATTGGCCCTAATATGTTAATGGCGAAACTTTGCCTTGATTTGGAAGCCAAAAATATAGGAGTTGCCGAGTGGACATATGAGGATGTCGAGACAAAGCTTTGGAAGGTGTCACCCTTGAGGAAAATGTGGGGAATCGGCCGCCGTGTTGAAAAAACATTAAATGGCATGGGTATCTTCACGGTCGGTCAGTTGGCCCGCTACGATTTAGAAACGCTGGAAAAAAAATTCGGCATTATGGGAAACCAGCTGTATTATCATGCTTTGGGAGTAGATTTGTCCCAATTGGGAGCACCGCTAGTTGAGGGGCAGATCAGTTTTGGTAAAAGCCAAATTCTGTTAAGGGACTATAAAGACGAAACCGAAATAAAGCATGTTATTTTAGAAATGTGTGAGGAGGTAGCAAGAAGGGCGAGAACCCATCGTACGGCTGGACGGACAATCAGCCTTGGCATCGGCTACAGCCAAGATGAGTTTGGCGGGGGCTTTCACCGTTCTCATACCATCCGCCAGCCGACAAATGTAACAATGGACCTTTATCGTGTTTGTCTAAAAATTTTCCATGAGCATTATAAAGGCAAGACGGTAAGGCAGATTTCACTTTCGCTTGGCAATATTGTCGACGACTGCGAACTGCAACTTGATTTGTTTGACATGAGTGCTCATAAGCGGCGGGAGCTTGGTTATGTAGTCGATTCGATCCGCCGGCGTTTTGGGGCTGGTTCACTCTTAAGAGCGGTATCTTATACCGCTGGAGGAACTGCCAAGCACCGAGCCAAACTTGTTGGCGGGCACAAAATGTAATAAAAAAGGGATGTCAAAGGAAGGAGAGGCTCGATGATTCGCGACCGCGGCAGAATCAAATGGACAGCGATGATGCTGCCCGAACATGTGAAATTGATCAGGGACTGGGTCAAAGAAGACCAGTACGAGAAGCAAAAGGAAATGGATGAACAGCAGTTGGAGCAGATGAATGAAACGCTGGCTGCGGCGATTGAATTTGATCATTATGTTATGATTACGCATTATTATAATCGGAATTATGAAATTGTTATGGGAAAAATTCATTATTGGGATGAGCTGGCGCACAAGCTTCATGTCGTCGACCGCTTCGAAGCAGTGCACCGGATTCCTATTGCGGCAATTGTCGACATTCGGGTTACGGATTTGTAAAAGAGCGGCCTGATATTGAATGCCGCTCTTTTAATCATTAGTCTTCTTTTGGAACCCGGACTTGTGATTCAAAATGTCCTTTATGGGAACCGTCACAATATGGCTTATTATTTGACAACCCGCACCGGCAGAGGGAAAAGGAAGGTTTTGTCGAATATACATTTCCTTCACCATCAAGTAATTCCACATCACCGGTAATACGTAATGACCCATTATCATTCACTTTAATTTGTACTTTTGACATACTGACACCTCTTATCATTAGTTTCTTTCAGATTAACGGGATTGGGAGAAAAATGCAACAAACTGGGGCCAAGCAAAAAACATACAGTTGCTGCAGCAATATGATACAATTCATCATATGCCATAGAGAGGAGCTTTAAACATGGAGATTACGATTACAGCAGCGGCAGCTAACAAAATAGCAGAGAAAATAGGGGAGCAAAGCGGCTATTTAAAACTGAAATATGACACAGAGGGGTGCGGTTGTGCTGTGGATGGAGTGGCAGCCTTGTGGTTTGTATCGGAAGTAGAGGATACAGATATCGCAATTGACACAAATAACAGGACGATCTACCTTGAAAAATCCAAAATGGTTTTCTTTGATGAGAAAATGACCATTGATTTTTCCACTAGCCTGAATCGTTTTCAGCTCAAGAGTCCGCAGCAAATCCTAAACGGCCAATTGAGTTTCATCATAAAAGAAAATAAAGACTGATCCAGCAAAGGGTCAGTCTTTTTAAGTAGAAAGAGCGGGTTCTACATATTTTTGTAAAAATTCATCGACAACCCGTTCATAATCAACGCGGTTTTCATTAAAGGACTGGGCATGAAGCCCATTTTCCGCGATATACAACATTTTCGGACCGTTTTTTTGCTCAAATAACTCCTTAGTCATGGTCGGTAAAATAAAATCATCCTTACGACTGTGGATAAACAGCACTGGATGCTTGATATTTCCAATAACGGAAATCGGAGAAACATTCCGAATTGAATATTTATCGCGGATTCTCAAAATAACATCTCCAATTGGGAGAAGCAGCCTGGGATAAAGTTTAAAGTCTTTTTTAATTAAGTATGCCAGCTGCTGTTGGAAATCAGAAAATGGACAATCGGCGATATAAAAATCGGCACCGTCTTCAATAAGCCCAGCATACAAAAGCATCGTTGCGGCTCCCATAGACTCACCGTGAATCCCTAAAATAATATCATGTCCTATCTCGATTTTTAGCCAGTCAACAACCGCTTTTAAATCAAATTTTTCATAATGGCCAAAGCTGGTCGTTTTTCCGCCGGATTCACCGTGGCGTCGGTGGTCATAAATCAAAGCATTGAAGCCGCGCTCCAGGAACAGGTTCATATATTTAACAGAATTAATCTTTGTTTCGGTCACTCCATGGGAAATAATGATATAACGGTTAGTTTGGTGCGGCTCGACAAGCACAGCCTTAATGGAATAGCCGAAGGGTGACGCAATGGCAACCTCCCGTTTTGGGCGAGATTCGAAGTCTTTCGGATTAAAGCGTCCCGCATCTTTTTCCCGATTTAAAATAAAGTCCTCATCCTTCTTTTTCATATACATAATCCTGTTGGTAAAATACAGGGCAAGCGCAAACCAGAAAAACAACAAAATAAATAGAGCTCGAAGTGTCTTCTTCAAATTTGATTTCACCACCTTTGATTTCATTGTTATGAAATATTTTACAGAAAAAAAGCCGCTGATTACAAATTTAACCTATAAAAAGAAAATATGAAGCTTGTCTTATAGACAAGCTTCATATTTAGTCTTTAAAACATGTTTTTTTCCGCCGAATCAACCGTATGTTTCAATAGCGTGGCAATGGTGACAGGGCCTACACCGCCAGGGACAGGCGTTATAGCACTGGCTGCCGTAAAGCATGTCTCGTAATCTACATCTCCAATATTTCCTTTGTTATATCCGGCATCCAGTACAATAGCTCCTTCTTTTAACCAGCTGCCTTGAATAAATTTAGGCTTTCCTACTGCAGCAACCACAAGATCTGCTTGTTTTATAATTTCGGGTAAATTTGCTGTTTTCGAATGACAGGTCGTAACGGTAGCATTTTCATTAAGCAGTAACGCTGAAACAGGCTTGCCAAGGATGGGGCTTCTGCCCACGACAACGGCATGTTTACCTTCGGTTGAGATTTTGTAATATTTTATTATTTCCATGATGGCTGCAGGAGTACATGATGGGAAATTGCCAAATCCCAATGCGGTCTGACCGTATCCTGCACTTGTTACACCGTCTACATCCTTTTGAATATCAATGGCTTCAAAAGCCATTCTCTCATCAATGTGAGATGGAACTGGGTGTTGTAAAAGGATTCCATGAACAGATGCGTCCTCGTTTAATTCTTTAATGGTTTCTAATAATTCTTTGGTTGTTGTTTCTTCTGGCAAATGAACTCGAATAGAATGGATACCTAATTTCTTACAAGCATTCCCTTTCATTTTTACATATGTTTCAGAGGAAGGATTGTCGCCCACTAATATCGTTGCAAGGCATGGTATGATGCCATTATTTTTTAACGCTTCAATTCGTCCCTTTAATTTCTCTTTAATGTCTTGGGCTACAATATTTCCATCCAAAATAATTTTCTCCATGTTTTCTCCTCCAAAAATTGTAATAAAAAAGAGATAAGGATTAGATCCTTATCTCTGCCCAGACGACCCGACAATATATAATCACAGCTTCCATGTGGTCTTTTCCACAAATGTCGTCAGTTACTGTGACTTCTCCATGTATAAGAAAAAGATAACATATAAAAGAAAAAAGTCAATCAATTTGATTAATGAACGCCTAGGATGACGCTTGCACTTGCTTATTGTTCAGCATTTTGCCTTTTGGTTGGATGGATGGCTTTTTCGATTTCTTCAGCTGAAATAATTCGTTTTCCTGTACCGGCTGATTCAGCATAGTTTTTTCCTGCTTGGCTGTTTCCTTTATCACGTTTTTGGCTCATGGACACAAATCTCCCTTCAAATCTTGTCACCTAATAAGATGCATAGATGGGAGTCAGATTATTCACGATTTGGTATGAAGCCTGTAATAACCGCTGTCAATCTCTCTTGAGAGGTGAGGGCGGACGACTTCAATTGCCTCCATTAGCTTATCAAGGTCAATCCCTGTATCAATCCCCATTCTCTCAAGCATATAAACAACATCCTCTGTAGCTGTATTGCCGCTTGCTCCTGGTGCAAATGGGCAGCCGCCAAGGCCTCCGGCAGATGTATCAAAACGGGAAATTCCGGCTTGAAGAGAGGCAAAAATATTAGCCAAACCGAGCTTGCGGGTATCATGGAAATGTGCAGTTAAAAGAATATCTGTGAACTGTTCTGTAAGGGTAGAAAATAAGGAATACGCCTCATTTGGCGCTGCCATTCCAATCGTATCAGCTACACTTAATTCATCGACCCCAGCTTCAACAAATTCTCTGCACAGCCTTAAGGTTTCCGTCTCGGCGATTTTACCTTCGTAAGGACAATAAAAAGCTGTGGAAATGCAGGCGCGCACGAAATAATTTTTTTCCTTTAATTCATGGATGATAGGCTTTAGCTCTGCCATACTATCCTGAGTTGATTTGTTAATATTTTTCAAGTTAAAGCTGTTGCTTACTCCCACAAATACAGCAACAGCATGGCAATTTGCAGCATAAACCCGGTTAATTCCGTTGCGATTTGGGGCCAGAACAATATTAAGTGAATCGGCATCCAGACAATCAGCTGTAATTTCTGCAGCATCAGCCATTTGTGGCACCCATTTCGGCGAAACAAATGAAGTAAGTTCCATTTCTTTTAATCCGGCCTTTTTCAATTTTGAAATAAATTGTTTTTTTATTTCTGTTGGTACGAACAGTTTTTCATTTTGCAGTCCATCCCGTGGGCCAACCTCAATAATTGTCACTTTTTTTGGCAAATTCAGCATCCATTACCACCCCTAATAGAACTTCATACTTTAATTGTAGTGGTGGTAAATATTGAAAATCAAGAATAAATAGAACTTTTAAAAAATATCAGGGGAAGTAATGAAAAATAAAAGACCTGGGCTCAACCCTCGGTTTTTAAAGTACGATCACGAACTTAACAGTGGTATAATAGTGATATATTGTTGATTAAGGAGTGTCTGAGATGAAGAAAAGACAACCAGCATCCAAACCCAAAAAAGATGACTCACCATTAACTCTTAAGGATATGATGAATCCTGCAATAATTAAGCAATTAAAGGAACAACAGGAACAACTGCTGGTCGAAGAAAATAGAAAAAAAGAGGCAGAGGAGCAGAGAAAAAGGGAAGAGAGAAAATTAAAAGAAAAGAACAAAACGTTTGAAGAACTATTAAATGAAAGCGACATGAACTGGAAAAAGTTCAAATAAGGAGAGCTAATCAGCTCTCCTTAACGATGTTCATTATAAGTATTCTTCTTTGTGATCTCTTTAATGATTGCAATTTCTTCCTCTGTCAGCGGCTGACTTTTTATGGCTTTGGCGTTTTCTCTTACTTGTTCTGGGCTGCTTGCTCCAGCAACAACAGAAGCAACCGCAGGATTTGCCAGATTATAGTGCAGAGCTACCTCGGTAAATGATCTGTCGGCGGCTGCTTTTTCTTTTAATAATGGCAAAATCTCGGATAATTCTTCATAACTGTAATCCAAATATCCTTTTTCAGCAGCTTTTTCCAGTAGTTTATCGCTTAATAGCCCTTTGGCAAGGGGGCCGCGCGTGACAACACTAATTCCATACTCATGAAGCATTGGAAGCACCGCTTCCTCTGGGCGGCGATCCAGCATACTGTACTGCATCATGACAGATACAATATTGGATTTTTTAACAAACTCCCTGATCACATTTGGGCGAATGGAGGAAATACCGTAATAGCGTATAAAACCTTCAGCTTTTAATTCTTCAAACGCTTCAATTGTCTCTTCAATCGGGTCATTAAGTGTGCCGCCATGCAATTGATAGAGGTCTATATATTCAATTCCGAGCCTCTTTAAACTATTTTTCACTTCTTCTTTGATATAGGCCTTGGAAGGGTCCCATGTCCAGCCTGTCTTGTCTTGTTTCCAACGATTTCCTACCTTTGTTGCAATGACCACCTGATCACGGATAGCATGTAACGCTTTTCCAACAAGTACCTCGTTTTGACCAACATCGTATAAATCAGCTGTGTCAAAATAATTGATTCCTTCTTCAAGGGCAGTATCAATAATTCTTCGAGATGTTATTTCATCAGTTCCAATGGACATACAGCCCAGACCCAGTTCGGAAACTTCTAAATCCGAATTCCCCAGTTTACGTTTTTTCAAGACCATCACCCTATTCCTTTTACTACAATTTTATAAAAGAACGGGAAAGACTACAAATAGCATGTCTTATTTTAAAGCAATCTTTTGAATCCAGTCAGTTACATAAATAAAGTCTTTGTTATACTCTTTTAACTTTTGCAGTATTTCCCATCCTTTTCCGGTCAGGATGATTCCCTGCTCATGAACGTATACCTTCATTCCATACCCTCCTTGTAAAGTATGGTAAAATGTATGACAGATTCTTTTAGGAATAGAACAGGAGTTGGATAAAATGACAAAACTTGAAGAAAAAACAATTCAAAGTGAAGAAATATTTTCAGGGAAAATTATCAGCCTCCACTTGCAAGAGGTTGAGCTGCCAAATGGTAAGACATCCAAACGGGAAATTATCAAACATCCGGGTGCCGTGGCGATTTTGGCAGTCACAGAAGAAAATAAAATCGTAATGGTCGAACAATACAGAAAAGCATTGGAAAGAACTATTGTGGAAATACCAGCAGGGAAACTGGAAAAAGAAGAAAAACCGGAATTATGCGCCATTAGGGAATTGGAAGAGGAAACAGGCTACGAATGTTCAAGTTTGGAACTGCTCACCTCATTTTATACATCACCAGGTTTTGCGGATGAAATTGTTCATGTCTATATGGCAAAAGGATTGAAGAAAAAGGAAAATGCTGCGACTCTCGATGAAGATGAATTTGTAAATGTGGAAAAAATAACATTAGATAAAGCACTTCAATATATAAAGGAACAAAAAATCTATGATGCCAAAACCATTTATGCAGTTCAATATTTGCAGTTGCAAGAGGCCTTGAAACATAAATGAAACGCTATTATGTAGATTTACATATTCACATCGGACGGACTTGGACAGGAAAACCTGTCAAAATTACCGGAGCGAAATCACTAACCTTTACAAATATCATAGAGCATGCAAGAAATGAAAAAGGGCTGAACATGATTGGGATTATCGATTGCCACTCGCCGGAAGTCATTGAAGAAATCGAAAGCCTGATAGCAAGCGGGGATCTTTACGAACATCCGGACGGAGGTTTAATTTTTGGAGATTTAACCATCATTCCTGGTTCTGAATTGGAAATATATGATAAACAATGCAATGGCCCGATTCATGTGCTTTGTTTTATGCCGAAACTAGCTGTCATGAAGGAGTTTTCAGCATGGCTGTCAGGCCATTTGAAAAATATTCAGTTGAGTTCGCAACGGATATATGTTACGGGGATGAGTCTCCAGCAAAAAGTGAAATCCTTGGAGGGAATCTTTATTCCCGCGCATGTTTTTACACCATTTAAGAGCTTGTATGGGAAAGGGGTAAATAAGTCTTTAACAGAAGTATTCGACCCCGGTCTTATTGATGGAATTGAGCTGGGATTAAGTTCAAATACTGATATGGCAGACCAAATTGGTGAAATTCATCCGTATACGTTCGTGACAAATTCAGACGCTCACTCTCTAGCGAAAATTGCTCGTGAATATCAGGTTGTGGCGCTTGAAGAACCAACATTTTTGGAGCTGGAAAAGGCCCTAAAGAGGGAAGACGGCCGCCATTTTTTGGCGAATTATGGTCTAGATCCGCTTCTTGGTAAGTATCATAAAACGGTTTGTTCAGAATGCTCGAATCCCTTGCATCGAGATGAGCAAATCTGTAATCTGTGCGGAAGTCATAAAGTGATAAAAGGCGTAGCCGATCGGATTCTGGAGTTGAAAACAGCGGAAACAAGTCCTAAAGGCCGTCCACCATATATTCATCAGGTGCCGCTTGAATTTTTACCAGGATTAGGGCCTAAATTGCTGGAAAAGCTGGTGAATCATTTTGGCAGTGAAATGGTAATTTTGCATGAAGTACCTTATGAAGCATTACGAAACGTAGTTCCAGATAAAATTGCCAGCCTAATTATGAAAGCAAGAGCAGGGGAAATCAGCCTGCATGCAGGGGGCGGTGGAAAATACGGAAAGATTGCGGACCAATAAATAGAGAAATGAAGAAACTCGGAAGCCAAATTTTAGCGTCCGAGTTTTTCTTTATTCTAGCATTTTTTGTCATAGAAAAACTAGAGTGGCATAGACTGTACTAACCGAATGAAACCTGGGAGGAAGCCGAATGAAAAAACGATTGTACCAGTCCGATGCCGCAAGTTATTTCCGGGAGTATTCCTCAATTTTTTTATTTGTAGTGGTATTATTTTTAATGGGAGTTATTTTTGGTGCGATTGTCGTTAATAGTATGAGTCTTACTCAAAAAGAGGATTTATACTATTATTTATCACAATTCTTTGGACAAGTATCGAATGGGAAAGTAGCAGATAACAACGATTTATTTTTGCAGAGCTTCCTTCAAAATAGTAAATTTATCGGGCTTATTTGGGTACTGGGAATTTCGATTATCGGCCTTCCAGTCATTCTCATTCTCCTGTTTGTTAAGGGAATGGTTGTGGGGTTTACTGTTGGTTTCCTTGTCAGTCAAATGGGCTGGAAGGGCTTTTTACTGGCAGTTGCTTCCATCATGCCGCAAAACTTGATTGTTATTCCTATTTTTATTATGATGGCGGCATTGTCCGTTATTTTTTCGTTGAGAATGGTCAAGAAACAATTTATTAAAAAGTATGCAGAACCAATCATGCCTTTTTTTAAAGGCTATATTTTGGCTTTAATTGCAGCGGTTGTCTGTCTTTCACTAGCTTCAGGGATTGAGGCCTATTTATCACCAGCATTGATGAAATCAATTGTAGGAACAACTACTTTCTTAAAATAATTATTTTATAATAGATAATATAAATTCTAGTTTATAATAATTTTATTTTGATTCTCGTTTATCATCTGATATAATGAAAATTAACAGTGGCGAGGGAGGGCCTTCAGGATGGAAACGAGAATTGAACGAATCAAAAAACAGTTGCATTCCGCAAGTTATAAACTTACTCCGCAGCGTGAAGCAACCGTTAGAGTTTTACTTGAAAATGAAGAGGATCATTTAAGTGCAGAAGATGTGTACCTCCTCGTAAAAGAAAAATCGCCTGAAATCGGCTTAGCAACTGTATATCGCACATTGGAATTGTTAACCGAATTAAAAATTGTTGATAAAATAAATTTTGGTGACGGTGTTTCCCGCTATGATTTACGCCAGGAAGGTGCAGCTCATTTTCATCATCATCTTGTCTGCATTGAATGTGGTGCCGTCGATGAAATTCAGGAAGATTTACTAGAAGATGTTGAAGCCATCGTAGAACAAAGATGGAGATTTAAAATAAAAGATCATCGCCTTACTTTTCATGGTATTTGCCATCGTTGCCAGGATAAGCCAAGAGAAGAGGAAAGGGCGGAATAAGGAGGGTCCTTTCATTTAAGGGACTTTTTCTTTTTTCATTGGCTATGTTAATTATTTTCTAGCTGATTGGAGCGGAAATTAAAAGCAAAGTTTAACAAAGACTTTCTCTAAAATAAGGTGAAAACCTCATATTTCCCATTATCAGGTATAAAACTTGTACAATTTGGCATACCTTTTACTAGTAATGTATGAAATTGGGGGAAATAGGATGGTTTCTTTTTTTAAAACTGTTATAAGCACTTTGAAGGTGTTTATTCTTTTCACAGGCTGCACGATTCTTTTTTATTATGGTATTATGTGGGTAACGGAAGAATACCAGAGTTATCATCGATACGATGCCCCGGAAGGCACGGCATTAAAAGTTTCAAACGCGGTAGATCATAAGGATTCCTCATTATTTGACCGTCTGAAACTGTTTTATTTAAATGGGGAGTAGTGGAAATGGAAGAGCATTTGAAATCATTCATGCAATATTTAGCCATTGATAAGGAGATGGCGGACAATACAATTCAATCATATGAGCGGGATTTAAAAAGCTATTTACATTATCTTAAGAATGTTGAATTGCTAAATTCACTGAATGAGGTACAGCGTGTCCATATTATACATTTTTTTAACTTTTTGAAAGAACAAGGGAAATCGGCAAAAACATTAGCCCGACATGCGGCATCTATTCGCGCCTTTCATCAATACTTATTGCGTGAAAAAGCTGTTGGGCATGATCCTTCTGTCCAGATTGAGACACCGCGGACAGAACGTTCTTTGCCTAAAATTTTGAGTCTGCAAGAGGTTGAGAAGCTATTAAATGCACCAAAAGCGAACGATCATTATGGATTAAGGGATAAGGCAATGCTTGAACTTTTATATGCAACAGGCATCCGCGTTAGCGAGCTAATCGAACTTGATTTAGAACACGTCCATGTAACAATGGGATTTGTAAGATGTTTTGGCAAGGGAAATCGGGAGCGAATCATACCAATTGGGAATGCTGCGGCAGAAGCCATAAACCTTTATTTAAATGAAGGGAGAACCAGGTTTCAAACTTCTAAACATCAGGATAATGCCTTGTTTTTAAACCATCAGGGACGCAGGCTGACAAGGCAGGGATTTTGGAAAATATTAAAAAAGTTGTCACTTGAATCAGGAATTAACAACGAGCTGACGCCACATACCTTAAGACACTCCTTTGCAGCTCATCTGATTGAGAACGGGGCTGACTTAAGAGCTGTACAGGAAATGCTTGGCCATGCTGATATTTCAACAACTGAAATATATACTCAAGTGACGAAACCAAAATTAAAAGAAGTCTATACTAAATTCCACCCACGGGCTTGATAGATTAATAGAAAAAAACAAAGTTCACATTTCTTTCAAAAAGCGGCCAAAAAATTTGGCCGCTTTTTCTTGTAATTTTATCATCATTTAGTAAAATAGAGATGTCAGACTTCTGACAAATAAAATATCCACTGATTGGTTAATACAATCTAAACAGGGCAACATAAAAATATTGTATATTTCATTTTAATGTAAACGTTATCAGTGAAATAAGGAGGAAGGGCAAATGGAAGCCGCTACATATAAACGTATTTTCATTATTGTTATGGATTCCGTAGGGATCGGAGAAGCGCCCGATGCTGAAAAATTTAATGATAAAGGCGCAGACACCTTTGGTCATATAGCAGAAAAGATGAATGGACTTAACATGCCAAATATGGGCAAGCTTGGTCTAAGTAACATCCGTGAATTAAAAGGGATTGCTAAAGCAGAAATACCACTCGCTTATTACACAAAAATGAAAGAAGCCTCAAATGGAAAAGACACCATGACAGGGCATTGGGAAATCATGGGTTTAAACATACAAACCCCATTCCGCGTATTCCCTGATGGATTTCCAGATGAACTTTTGTCCGAGTTAGAAGAACGTACTGGCCGCAAGATCATTGGAAATAAGCCTGCAAGCGGTACGGAAATTCTCGTTGAACTTGGAGAAGAACATATGAAAACGGGCAGCCTAATCGTATATACATCTGCCGATTCTGTTCTTCAAATTGCTGCACATGAAGAAATTGTTCCACTTGAAGAACTATATAATATTTGCAAAATTGCCCGTGAATTAACGTTAGATGAAAAGTATATGGTTGGCCGTATTATTGCCCGCCCGTTTGTAGGTGAACCAGGTAATTTTAAACGTACTGCAAACCGCCATGATTATGCATTAAAACCATTTGGGCGCACAGTTATGAATGAATTGAAGGACGCTGGCTATGATGTTATTGCTATTGGGAAAATTTCCGATATTTATGATGGCGAAGGAGTAACCCAATCTCTTAGAACAGTTTCCAATATGGATGGCATGGATAAACTGGTACAAACATTAAATATGGACTTTACCGGAATCAGTTTTCTAAATCTCGTTGATTTTGATGCCCTTTACGGACATCGCCGTGACCCAGAAGGATACGGAAAAGCACTGGAAGAATATGATGCGAGACTACCTGAAGTGTTTGCAAAAATGAGGGAAGACGATTTATTAATGATTACGGCAGACCATGGAAATGACCCGATTGCTCCAGGTACAGACCATACAAGGGAATATGTACCATTACTCGTTTACTCAAAGAGCATGAAGGAAGGAAAAGAATTACCGTTAAGGGAAACATTCGCTGACCTTGGTGCAACAGTAGCGGAAAACTTTAATGTAAAAATGCCGCCATACGGGAAAAGCTTTTTACATGAATTATGATAGATAAAGGGGAAAAGAAGATGGAAAGTGAAAAAATTTATACGGCCGCTGATTTTTTAAAACAAAGGTTTAATAACCAGCCAAAAATTGGCCTAATTTTAGGATCTGGTCTTGGTGTACTAGCAGATGAGATTGAAGATCCAATCAAAATCCCTTATCAGGATATCCCTGGATTTCCTGTTTCCACAGTAGAAGGGCATGCCGGACAATTAGTTTTTGGCTCGTTATGCGGTGTAGATGTCGTTGCCATGCAAGGAAGGTTCCATTTCTATGAAGGCTACAGTATGGATAAAGTCACGTTCCCTGTTCGTGTTATGAAAGCAATTGGTGTGGAAACTCTTATTGTAACGAATGCAGCGGGAGGAGTGAATGAAAGCTTTTCTCCTGGCGATCTAATGATTATTAACGATCATATTAATTTTACAGGCACCAACCCATTAATTGGTCCAAATGATGCGAAGCTTGGTGTCCGTTTCCCTGATATGTCCGAAGCCTATTCAAAGGAACTTAGACATTTGGCAAAAGAAACGGCGGAACGTCTTGGCATTGATGTAAAAGAAGGTGTATATTTCGGATTCTCAGGACCTGTATATGAAACACCTGCAGAAATTCGAATGGTCCGCACACTTGGTGGTGATGCTGTCGGAATGTCAACTGTTCCAGAGGTCATTGTGGCCCGTCATAGCAATATGAAGATACTCGGTATTTCCTGTATTTCCAATATGGCAGCAGGCATTTTGGACCAGCCATTAACTCATGATGAGGTTATTGAAACAACAGAAAAAGTGAAAGCCAATTTCCTCCTCTATATAAAAGAGATTGTGAAGAGTCTTAAATAAAATCCTTTAGCAAAGTGGGGAAAAAAGATGAGAATGGTCGATTTAATTGAAAAAAAACGCGATGGGCATGAATTGTCAACAGACGAAATTAATTTTATTATTAAAGGCTACACCGACGGATCTATACCTGACTACCAAGTCAGTGCTTTAACTATGGCCATTGTTTTTAGAGGGATGACCGAAAAAGAACGAGCAGACCTAACCATGGCAATGGTACAATCCGGTGACCAAATTGATTTATCGCAAATTGAAGGCAAAAAAGTGGATAAACATTCTACGGGAGGAGTTGGCGACACCACTACTCTAGTCCTTGGGCCTCTTGTTGCCTCAGTTGGTGTACCGGTTGCCAAAATGTCGGGTCGCGGTTTGGGGCATACAGGAGGAACGATTGATAAATTAGAATCAGTAAAAGGGTTTCATGTTGAAATAGATAATAAAGAATTTATTGAACTTGTTAATAAAAATAAAATTGCGGTAATTGGTCAAAGCGGCAACCTAACACCTGCTGATAAGAAGCTCTATGCTCTTAGGGATGTGACTGCCACTGTTGAAAGTATTCCACTGATTGCCAGCTCCATCATGAGCAAAAAAATTGCCGCTGGCGCTGATGCAATTGTGCTTGATGTTAAAACAGGTGCAGGAGCATTTATGAAGACACTGGAAGATTCCCGTGAATTAGCCAAAGCAATGGTGGGGATCGGAAACAATGTAGGCAGAAGAACAATGGCTGTAATTTCTGATATGAGCCAGCCATTAGGATTTGCCATTGGAAACGCGCTAGAAGTAAAAGAAGCAATTGATACATTAAAAGGGGAAGGCCCTGAAGATTTGACAGAACTATGTTTAACATTGGGAAGTTATATGGTATATGTGGGCGGAAAATCCAGCTCGTTAGAAGAAGCAAGAGGCATGCTGGAAAATGCCATCAAGGATGGTTCAGCACTAGAAAAGCTTAAAGTCTTCCTAAGCTCTCAAGGCGGGGACGCATCCGTTGTGGATGACCCGAGCCAGCTGCCGCAAGCAAAATATCAAATTGAATTGGAAGCGCAAGAAGATGGCTACGTAGCAGAAATTGTCGCTGATGAAGTTGGAACAGCTGCAATGCTCCTTGGAGCAGGAAGAGCAACAAAAGAATCCTCCATCGACTTGGCTGTAGGTCTCGTTTTAAGAAAAAAAATAGGAGACCTAGTCAAAAAGGGAGAATCATTAGTCACCATCTACAGCAACTTTGAAGAAGTCAGCGAAGTCAAACAAAAACTGTACGAAAATATCAAAATTTCAGCTGAAAAAACCAACGCACCAATTTTAATTCATGAATCTATAACTGAATAAATATGGCGAAACGGGTGTCAGGCACCATGTGAAAATTTCACATGGTGCCTGACACCTTTTTGTGTATAAAGTTGGTGTTTTTGGAAAAAATGGGGCTATAAAGAATGGAGGGTTATGGAATGAAACGAATTGTCTCTTTGATGATGATTTCTGTATTTCTGTTTAGTATATGGGGACCATCCGCTTTTGCGGCAGAGGTAAAGAAGAATTCGGCTGATATTGTGAGTAATGTAAAGTCAGCTATTTTAATTGAGCGGGATACTGGGAAGATCCTCTATGAGAAAAATGGCAATGAAGAATTGCCACCAGCCAGTATGACGAAAATCATGACCATGCTGTTAATTATGGAGGCAATTGACAAAGGGAAGCTTAATTGGAATGAAAAAATTCGTACAAGTGAACATGCAGCTTCGATGGGAGGCTCGCAAATATTCCTTGAACCTGGCGAAGAAATGACAGCGAAAGAAATGATGATGGGAATAGCCATTGGCTCCGGAAATGATGCGGCAGTGGCAATGGGTGAAAGAATAGCAGGGTCTGAGGAAGCTTTTGTAGATATGATGAATCAAAAAGCCAAGCAGCTTGGATTAAAGCATACATTCTTTAAAAATCCGACCGGGCTGCCTGTCAGTGGACACTATAGTTCTGCCTATGATATGGCAATCATGGCAAAAGAATTACTTAAATATGAAGATATAACAAAGTTCACCGGTTTGTACGAGTCATACCTTCGTCAAAATACGGACAAAAAATTTTGGCTAGTCAATACAAATAAATTGGTCCGTTTCTATCCAGGAGTTGATGGATTAAAAACGGGGTTTACTGCTGAAGCAAAATACTGTTTAACAGCTACAGCGCAAAAAGATGGAATGAGGGTAATTGCCGTTGTTTTTGGGGCGCCAACTTCAAAAGAAAGAAATGCAGAAGTCACCAAAATGCTAAACTATGCCTTTAGTCAATACCAGACTCATCCGATGTATAAAAGAAATCAAGTAATTGGAATGGCCAAAGTAAGCAAAGGGCAAGAAAAAACAGTTGATGCCGTAACAAGTGAACCACTCTCCTTGTTGACGAAAAAGGGTGAGAAAACAGAAAAAGTAACAAAAAAGGTGATTCTCAAGAAAGATCTTAATGCTCCGATCCATAAAGGTGATCCGATTGGAACCATTAAACTTATAAAAGATGGCAAAGTCCTTCTAGAAAGCCCGCTGGTTGCAAACAAAGAAGTGAAAGAGGCTACATGGTGGACATTATTTAAACGATCATTTGGCATGTTCACAAAGGCTGGAAAATAATTGTCGAACTTCAATACTTAATCACTTCTTTTAGCGAAATACTTCTAGTTTTGTATTTAGAGAAGGAAATCCACTGACGAAAATCGAATTGACTCACTATACCAGATTAAGGAGGCCGGGAATAGTGAGTCTAAACATTGAGTTGGAAACAAAACACGATGTCTTGTGCATTCGTTTAAGTGGTGAACTGGATCATCACACAGCAGATGAACTGCGTGAAAAAGCGGCAGCCGTCATTGAAAAAAATGAAATCCGTCATATTGTTTTGAATCTCGAACAATTAACCTTTATGGACAGCTCTGGTTTAGGGGTTATTTTAGGAAGATACAAGCAAATTAAACAGGTACACGGCGAAATGGTGGTTTGCGCAATTTCCCCAAGCATACAAAGACTGTTCGACATGTCTGGTTTATTTAAAATTGTCAAAATGGAACCGACTGAGGAATATGCTTTGCAAAGATTGGGGGTGGCCTAAAGTGAAGAATGAAATGAATCTTGAATTTAGTGCCTTAAGTCAAAATGAGTCATTCGCCCGTGTTACTGTCGCTGCTTTTATTGCCCAGCTTGATCCTACCATGGACGAGTTGACTGAGATAAAAACCGTTGTTTCAGAAGCTGTGACAAATGCAATTATTCATGGATATGAAAAGGATCCAAATGGGCTTGTTTATATTCATGTGTCGATTGAGGATGGCTTAATTGACATGACGATTAAAGATGGTGGAGTAGGAATTGTCGATGTGGAGGAAGCTCGTCAGCCATTATTTACAACAAAGCCGGAGTTGGAACGGTCCGGCATGGGTTTCACCATCATGGAGAATTTCATGGATGAGGTAGAGGTTCATTCACAGCCAGGCATTGGAACCGAGGTTAGATTACGAAAGCATATACAAAATCGTACCATGCTTTGCAATTAAGGAGACTTGCCAATGGATGTGGAGGTCAAGAACGATAAAAATCAAGCGTATTTAAAAGATCACGAGGTCAAGGAGCTAATTAAGAAGAGTCAGGAAGGAGATCAAGAAGCAAGGGATCTAATTGTTGAGAAAAATATGCGCCTTGTATGGTCTGTTGTTCAACGGTTTCTTAATCGTGGTTATGACCCTGATGACTTGTTCCAAATCGGCTGTATTGGGTTATTGAAATCAGTGGATAAGTTTGATCTTTCATATGATGTCAAATTTTCCACCTATGCTGTACCCATGATTATCGGTGAAATTCAACGATTTATTCGTGACGATGGAACAGTTAAGGTCAGCCGATCCTTGAAAGAAATGGGGAACCGAATTCGCAAGGCGAAAGACGAGTTATCGAAAACGCTTGGTCGAATACCAACAGTTAATGAAATTGCTGAATATCTTGAATTATCTCCGGAGGATGTCATTCTTGCTCAAGAGGCAGGAAGGGCGCCTTCATCCATTCATGAAACTGTTTATGAAAATGATGGCGACCCGATTACCCTGCTTGATCAGATTGATGATGGAAATGAAGGGAAATGGTTTGATAAAATAGCACTAAAAGAAGCAATATTAGAACTTGATGAACGTGAAAGGCTTATCGTATATTTAAGATATTATAAAGATCAAACCCAAACAGAAGTAGCTTTAAGGCTTGGTATTTCCCAAGTTCAAGTTTCCAGGCTGGAGAAAAAAATTTTACAGCAAATGAAAGACCGTATGGATATTTAATCCATACGGTCTTTCTCATAAATAAAGAAAGTATTGATTTTAACTTTGAAAATTGTTTAGCGAAAACGCCCAAGCGGTTAGTGTCCTCCGCCCTATGATAAGTCAAGTACGAAAACGCTAACGCTCTTCGAGTTTTCTTGATCCTAGTTGGAGTCCATCCCATACGCCGTTGAACAAGGTGTTTATGCTTTTCTTAGCCGTACAACTTTCCTATCAGGCATAAGTGCACTAAGGAGTGCTTCGTGAGTATTAGTTTCCAGTCGAAAAGTTGTGCTTTTCGCGAACTACGCCTCTGTCTTCGCCCTAACGGCTCGCCCTAACGGCTCGCCAGTCGGCGAGTTTTCTTTATTTATTCGCAAAATTATTTCATTAAAAATAACAAATTACACATACTATTGAAAAGAAAAAACATTATGTGGGAAGTGAATGTTTTGGAAAAAACAATCTACCTCCGCATGCGGCATCGTGTTCAATCCCGGCCAAAGGAAAATGTTTGTTTAAAGGATGTCGCCCAAATTATTGCCCCAGAAACGGTCCTCCCAATGTTAAAAGAAATCCATGTCCATCGATTAACGGATGCGGATGGAAATATCGTAGTAATTGATGTAATGAAAGTCATACAGTTAATTACAGAAAGATTTGGGGAAATAGAGGTTCAAACAATCGGTCCTGCGCAAACAATCGTTGAAGTAATGACAAAGCAAAAAGGAGTATCTATTCCTTTTTTTCTTTTAATTTGGTTTCTATTATTTTTTGGTTCGGCCATGACATTAATGAACTTTCACGATGATGTAAGTATGCAAAGCGTCCAGGAAAAAATTTATACCATTATCACGGGAGAGAAGGCTGCAAAGCCGCTGTTATTTCAAATTCCTTATTCAGTTGGATTAGGATTAGGTATGATTTTATTTTTTAATCACGTTTTTAAGAAACGTATTAATGATGAACCAAGCCCATTGGAAGTGGAAATGTTTAATTATCAGATGGATTTGGATAATTATGTGATTTTACACGAAAATAAAGAAAGTATGAAAAAAGTTTATGACGATTAAAATTCTTATTGTTTTATTTGTAGGACTGGCAAGCGGATTAGCCGTTGGTTCGGGGTTTGTTGCTTTTCTTACGGTACTTGGTATTATCCCTAGGCTGACGCAGCTTTCCAAAACCATGAAAATGATTCGACAATATGAATGGGCTGTTGTCATTGGAGCCTTTTCAGGTGTCATTGCAAGTTTGCGGGATCCAGAAATAGGGATCTCTGCCTATTTTTTAATTCCTTTAGGCTTAACAGGCGGTGTTTTTGTAGGGATGTTAGCGGCAGGACTTACCGAAGCATTGAATGTTTTTCCTATTCTAGCCAAAAGAATTCGCTTGGATGGCGAAATTGTCATTTTAATAATGGCCATTGTACTGGGGAAAATGATTGGTTCCATTTTTCAGTGGGTATATTTTGTTCATCATTAGAAAGGACATCAAAGTATGAACAATCCAAGACGTGTCATTTTAGTAACAGACGGTGATGAATATACAAAAAGAGTTTTGCAGCAAATTGCAAAAAAAATTGGCGGGCGATGTATTTCTCAGTCGCAAGGAAATCCGTCCAAATTAACAGGTCAGGAGATTGTGAAATTAATAAAAAAAGCGGCAAATGATCCTGTGCTTGTGATGTTTGATGATAGCGGAATCATTGGTGAAGGAGCTGGAGAAACCGCACTTAAATATGTTGCCCGGCACCAAGACATTGAAGTACTTGGGATTGTGGCCGTTGCAGCGAAATCAAAACATGAAGAATGGACAAGGGTAGATGTGTGCATTGACAGAGATGGAGAATTGACACCGTATGGAGTAGATAAATTTGGTATACCTGAACACGAAATTGGGAGAATAAATGGAGATACAGTCTACTGTCTAGATGAGTTAAATGTGCCCATAATTGTTGGAATTGGAGATGTTGGTAAAATGGCAAGACATGATTCGTATAAATTTGGTTCGCCAATAACAGGAAAGGCAATCGAACTTATACTTGAAAGGAGCGGCTTTTATGACAAATATTAAAGACCAGAAATGGCCAATCCCGCTATCGGTTCATGAAGTAGAAAATTATATGAAACAACGGGTTGGACTTGGAGTTAGCTTTGACTTGAATTATAGAAAATTAAAAATCCTGGGAAAAGATGTTCATTTATACTGTGTAAGCGGCTTATGTGATTCGCTTTTAATTACACACCTACTAGAAGAACTAGTAGAAATTAATGACCATGAAAAATTGGGATCAGATGTATTTAAAATTATCGAAAATAGACTTGTCAATTATTCGGTTGAACAAAATAATCAACTTGATTATATGATTGACAAAGTTTTGTCAGGTCTTGCCGGAATAGTAGTGGATGGTGAGAACAAAGCCTTCATTATTGATGTAAGAAGTTATCCAACCCGCTCCCCTCAAGAACCTGATACAGAAAAAGTTGTCCGCGGTGCAAGGGACGGGTTTGTTGAAAATATTATTTTAAATACCGCATTAACTAGGAGGAGAATCCGTGATGAACGTCTTCGCTTTGAAATGATCAGGGTTGGAAAACGTTCAAAATCAGACGTAGCTTTAGGATACATTGAAGATATTGCAGATCCGGATTTGATTAATATCCTAAGAAAAGAATTAAAAGAAATGGATATTGACGGACTTCCTATGGCTGACAAAACGATTGAAGAGTTTCTTATCAATCAGGGGTGGAATCCATTCCCGCTTGTCAGATATACGGAAAGAGCGGATGTAGCGGCGGCTCATATTTTAGAGGGACACGTGGTCATATATTGCGATACCTCACCAAGTGTCATTATTACACCAACCACCTATTTCCACCATGTTCAGCATGCGGAAGAATTCCGTGAATCTCCGCCATTAGGGACATTTGTCCGCTGGACACGGTTTTTAGGGGTTTTAACATCGATCATTTTACTGCCATTATGGTTATTATTCGTATTGGAGCCCTCATTGCTGCCCGATAAACTGTCATTTATCGGTCCGAACAAAACGACACATATTCCAACTGTAGTTCAATTGTTTTTAGGGGACTTTGGGATTGAGTTTCTGCGTATGGCCGCTATACATACACCAACTCCTCTGTCCACTGCAATGGGCTTAATTGCTGCAGTACTAATTGGTCAAATAGCCATCGCTGTTGGACTGTTTACACCTGAAGTCATTCTTTATGTTGCAGTTGCGGGGATTGGAACGTTTACAACTCCCAGCTATGAATTAAGTGTGGCAAATAAAATTGCCAGAATGTTACTGATGATCATTGTTGCCCTTTTTCATACGCCGGGCTTTGTTATTGGAACTACGTTATTTTTTCTATTTCTTGTTAATACACGTGCGCTTAACACCCCATATTTATGGCCGTTTCTTCCTTTTGAACCAAAAGGATTCATGCAAATTCTTTTCCGTCGGGCCATTCCTGGGTCGATGCTGCGCCCAAGTATTGTTCATCCAAGAAACCGTTACCGTCAATCACCCGATAATTGAAACGATGAAGAAAAAATTGCAGAATTCAAATAATTATGCTAAAGTTGGTTTAATTAAATAAAGCGATAAAGAGGATAAATAGGCAGTATCTCAATTGGATTCTGTCTATTTGTTTATTATTTTTTAACAATGACTGAATAGAATATAGTGAGTCGGATGGAGAGAGGGAAGGGTATGTATTTTTACGGTACAACTGGTGTAAATAAAAATGGCAATTTAGAAGTCGGCGGTGTAGATGCCGTTGAATTAACGAGAGAGTTTGGTACTCCCTTGTACGTCTATGATGTCGCACTGATTAGGGAAAGAGCTCGTGGATTTAAACAGACCTTTGAAGAACAAAACATAAAGTCACAAGTGGCATACGCTAGTAAAGCATTTTCTACCGTGGCCATGGTACAGCTCGCTGAAGAAGAAGGATTGTCACTTGATGTGGTGTCAGGCGGAGAATTGTTTACTGCCATAAAAGCCGGATTCCCACCTGAAAGAATTCATTTTCACGGTAATAATAAAAGCAGGGTCGAACTGGAAATGGCATTGGAACATCAAATTGGCTGTATTGTCATTGATAATTTTTTTGAATTGGAATTACTCAAAACTATCTGCCTGGAGAAGAATTCTTCTGTAAACATATTGTTACGTGTTACTCCGGGAATTGAAGCACACACACATGACTACATTTTAACCGGGCAGGAAGATTCGAAATTTGGATTTGACCTGCAAAATGGACAAGCGGGGGATGCTTTGGCAGCTGTTCTACAATTTGACCATTTTTCTGTCTTGGGTATTCACTGCCACATAGGATCGCAAATATTTGAAACAACCGGATTTATTTTAGCGGCTCAGAAATTGATTGGAAAATTGGCTGAATGGAAAGAAACGTATTCATTTGAGGCAAAAGTACTAAACTTAGGTGGAGGTTTTGGAATTCGTTATACAAAAGAGGATGAACCTATACCTCCATCTCAATATGTAAGTGAAATAATTAAACAAGTAAAAACCTTAACTGTTGAATATTCACTATCTATGCCGGAAATTTGGATCGAACCAGGACGTTCGCTGGTAGGGGATGCTGGTATTACTTTGTACCAGGTCGGGTCTTCCAAAGAGGTGCCTGGCGTCCGAAAATATTTGGCGGTTGATGGCGGGATGAGCGATAATATTCGACCTGCATTGTACCATGCGAAATATGAAGCAGTATTGGCCAATAAGCCATTAGCTCAAGCAAAAGAAACAGTTTCCATTGCAGGGAAATGCTGTGAATCAGGAGATATGCTAATTTGGGATTTACCTCTTCCGGATGCAGGGGAAGAAGACATTTTGGCGGTTTTTTGCACAGGGGCTTACGGTTACTCAATGGCTAACAATTATAATCGCATTCCAAGACCGCCGGTCGTTTTTGTGGAAAATGGAAAAGCCACACTTGTCGTAAAACGTGAGACATATGAGGACTTGTTAAGACTTGATTTGCCTTTGAAATAGAAGGGCCTGGGTGACCCTAGATTTTTATAAACGAAAAATAACGCTGCCGATAAATAGCTGGCAGCGTTATTTTTTGCGGATAAGAAAAGTTAATTTTCCTATTTAACATAAGGTTACTACACCTCAGTTTTTCGCCCTATATGACTGACTATAGGCGTGTTTTATTTAAGCGAAAATTGATTTAATCCAGTCAATGAGAGAGATGAAAAAATTCTTGATTTTGTCAAGAAATCCCTGTCCTTCTCCAGATTGAAGGAATTTTGAAATGCGATCCTGAGCTTTATTTATTTGATCGCTAACTTGGTTCCAGTTGATGTTAAGATTTTTTAATTTATTGAATAAGTCCATTAAGCTTTGCATTTGATCATTTGTAAGCTTAACATTTAAATCGCTTGCTGCTTGTTCAATAATTTGGCGCAACTCTTCATCATTTTGCGGTTTTTTCTTGGCGATTTCTTCTTTTACTTTTGCGATCAGAGCTGCTGCATTCTTATCACCAATGGAATCACCCAGCTTTGCGGTTTCCACCATTTCCTGATTGGCTGCCTGTTTGACAGCTTCAGGTATGGTTTTATCGGCGGATATTTCGTAAGCTTTAATAATACCTGTCAGAGCAGCCGTACCAGAAACGGGTACTGGAGATGTAATATAGATGTTTGCATCCTTGACACCTGCAGTAATCAAGGCATTAATATACATTTCATTGGTTACCCAGGTAATATTATTGGTTTTTACTGTAATCCCTGAACCTTTTGGAGCAATCGTAATGGCAGATGACGATATGGCCTTTGTGCCAATAAGTGCATTTGCAACATACTTTCCTAAATATTGATGTTCCTCCTGATTTGTCACAGTTACGATATGGACGTCTTTTGGAGCATTCATTTCAGCTAAAAGATTATTTTTCTGGGTATCAGTTAAATTAGCGCCTAAAGTCACAATCATATCACCTTCAACCATGTCGGCAAAGCTCCTAAGAGGATTCATAAATAATATAGCCGCCATGAGTAGGATGAGTATCTTTTTCATAAAAGCCTCCTTCTATTACAGCCCGATTATTAATTAAACAGTGGGCCCTTATATAATATAACCTATTCTTTGAAAATTACAGAACAAATTAACAGTTTCATAGTGCAAATATGTTATGTTCTACATGGGAAATGGATTAGTTTTGTAATTTAGTGTAAAATGTTAGCGGGGGAAATTGATATTGGGGGCGGAGTTTACATGAAAAGAAGCAATTGGATTGTATTTTGTGTTCTATTAGGCCTCTCGATAATATGGGGACTGATCTATTGGATATTTATAGTACCAAAACATTCGTCATAATATTTATCATTGATGAAACTTGATTAATTTTGTATGATTGTCATTAGTGAAACAATAATCTTTCAACTACATATAATGAAATATGGTTTATAATCGCTATGAGTGGAGAAAAATATACTATTGTTAAGCCGAAGATCGATTGGTTTATTTCATATAATGAGGGATCAATATGTTAATTCGTTATAAAAAGACATTTGAGAAAATTGCAATGGGGTTATTATCTTTTATGCCAAATGAGAAGGATTTAAAAAAACTCCAGCTGACAATGAAGGACTATGAGACAGAAAAAAATCGACAGCTTTTTTTATGGAAGGAAGAAGATATAATCGGACTTATTGGCGTCCTCTTTCATGAAGATCAAAACTCTATAGAAATTCAGCATATATCCGTAAATCCCTCGCACCGATTCCAGGGAGTCGGAAAAAGGATGGTAAAGGAACTGAAAGATTTATATGCTGATAAAGTAATTAGCCCAAATGCAGATACAGCGCCATTCATTGAAAAATGCGATCTGTGCTGATTTTTTGAATAAAAGGCAACGAATGGATGTCTATTCGTTGCCTTTTTTTATCTGTAACGCTCTGTTCCTTTCAGCAATTACATCGGAACGATCTCGCAATTTGTGGCGATGAACGATGTGACTATTTGTCATATCACTATGACTGCCCCATGGAAAGCCTCCTGCCTCACAATTATTCCTGCATAATTCCAATAAAACTGAGTCAACGATGGGTAAATGAATGCTAACATACGGAGCAGAGGCTTTGATAGCCGCTTGGCGTTCTGTTAATAGATGAAGAAGCTGGTGTCCGTCCAAACCGAAATCAGGAAGATCCTTTTCCTTACTAGAAAAGATAGAAATAGCTTTATCTAATGTTCTTTCAGCTCCATTGAAATTGTTGCGGCGATGATGATAGGCGGATACCGCCAGTAGAATAAGACCAACCCATATGGATTCTTTGTTGCCAGCGTCACTCTCTTTCCAATGCTCTTCAAGAATTTCGTGGCATTCAAAATAGTCGCGATCTCCATGAAAATGGACTAAATATTGAAGATATGCTGTTGGATACAAGTGGTTCCCTCCTATTAAATATATGTAAAGTTTATCATACTTAGTTGAAAAAGTTTGAAGAAAAGCATAATCATTCAAAAGGCCCGTCAAAAATGACGGACCTCCATGCCATTATGTTTAGGTCTACATGAGCAGACCATTAGGCTTAGATTTTGGGTTTCCTACCAAACCCATGCAGCACCAACAATTATCAATAAAATAAATAATACGACAATTAACGCAAATCCGCTTCCGAATCCGCCATAACCTACACCATCAGACATATTCAATTCCTCCTATACTGTTTTATTTTTTTCCCTGTTATCATATGTTGAAATATTGTCCCATGTTAAAGGCAATCATTATGTTTTTGTGTTTAAAGCGCTTAAATGCATTTTTCTATTGGATAACACCAGTCGAATCCACTATACTAGTAATATCGTTGTGAATGATCACAATTTTATTTTTTCAAGAATTTTGGTGAGATTTAATGCCTTATCAGGTGAAAATTGATGCGTTTGAAGGGCCGTTGGATTTATTGCTTCATCTCATAAATCGGCTTGAAATCGATATATACGATATCCCTGTTGCCCAAATTACCGAGCAATATCTATTGTATATTCATACAATGAATGAGCTTAAACTTGATGTTGCCAGTGAATACTTGGTGATGGCAGCAACACTGCTGGCGATAAAAAGCAAAATGCTGCTTCCGAAACACGAAGAAGAATATCATGAAGAGGATCCAGAAATGATCTTTGAGGAAGATCCCCGCGACGAACTAGTGGAACGATTAATCGAATATCGAAAATACAAAGAAGCGGCAAATGATTTAAAGTCACTAGAGGAAGAACGTGGCTTGATGTATACAAAGCCACCAAGTGATCTTTCTGATGTAACAAAAGAAGTAAATCCAAACAAATCTGACATAAATATTTCTCTTTATGATATGTTGGCTGCTTTTCAAAAGCTGATGCGCAGAAAGAAATTGCAGCGACCAATGACAACGAAAATTGCCCGTCAGGAAATATCCATTGAGAAAAGAATGACAGAAATACTGGATGAATTAAAGCAATTTAGCGGTAGAAAGAATTTTAATGAGTTATTCCCTTATCCTGCAAAGGATCATATCGTTGTAACATTCTTAGCCATATTAGAGCTCATGAAACGAAAAGAAATTGATGCAGCGCAGGAAGAAAACTTTGGCGACATTTATATTCAAGCAATACAGGAAGGAAGTAATGCGGTTGGAGCTCATTAATTGGACAAGCATATTGGAAAGTCTCTTGTTTGCTGCGGGAGATGAAGGACTGTCTCTTAAGCAAATAGCAGAAGTGATGGAAGTGGATGAGCTAAAAGCAAGTGAAATCATTTCTGATTTAATAAGGGATTATAATCAAAATGAAAATCGCGGCATTATACTTGTCGAGCTTGCTGGTACATACCAGCTTGCCACGAAGAAAGAGAATGCAAATTATTTAAAGAAATTGGTGGATTCTCCGAATACCTCAACTTTATCGCAGGCAGCACTCGAGACATTGGCCATTATTGCTTATAAACAACCGATCACAAGAGCGGAAATTGAAGAAATACGTGGTGTAAAAACAGAACGACCGCTTCATACTTTAATCGCTAAAGCATTAATAAAAGAAATCGGCCGTGCCGAAGGTGCTGGACGTGCATATTTATATGGTACAACGAAAGAGTTTCTTGATTACTTTGGATTAAAAAGTCTTGATGAACTTCCGCAACTTCCAGAAAAAGTGGAGGAAGACTATGTACAGGAAGAAGCAGACTTATTTTTTGAAAAATTTCAAGAAACGATTAACTCCTAATTCACAATCAATTCCTATGTTATGCTAAAATAAATTTGCAATTAGGTGATTTTTTTAATTTTTGTACGTATTGTGAGTATGATAAGGAGCTGGATCAAGTTGCTGATTAAAGAATGCAAAGGGTACGAATTAGAGAAAGAACAATCAAATACCTCTGAAGATTTTTTCAATCGAAGTGAGATCACGTTTAAAGAGGATGGCGTGGAAAAAACACTACATGTGTTATATGTGAGATATTTCGACGAAATTTTTACTGAATTTACTCCGTATCAGAATGACCCTATATTTGTGCAGGATGGTCAAGAAGTTATGTTTAAAGATATTGTTGCACTTGTATGTTTATTAAAAAATCCAGGTCTTCGTGAACGGAAACGCCTTTATATTAATTCGAAGCAAGAATTTGCTTCCTATTTTCAAAATGTAAATTATCATAAATTACCTGGAATTTTTCTTTCAATCAAGCAAAGCAATGGGTATGAACTGCGTTCGCCGCTAGATTTTATTTTACAGCCGCAATAAATGGAAATGGTGAGAAACCTAGGGAGGTAAATATGGGAAATACATTAGTCAATTCACAACTTAAAGATGTTAAGATTTTTTTATCAAATGCAATAACAACTGTTGAGGAATTTTTAAATGAAACTTCGCTTTCACAATGGAACTTCGAAAAGGAAGAGGAACGCGCTTATACCAAGATCATCCTCTCTCATTTGCGAAAATTGATCGTTTATAGTGAAGAAGGCTTTGATGCCTGTTCCGTGATTCTCCAAAGTGAGCCTTTCCAAAAAGCAGCAGCTGAAAAAACATTATACAAAATCTATCATCAATGCATTGAAGAATTTTTCGCTCCTAAGAATGATGCTTGGTATGAAGATAGTAGGTCAGCCTATACGGGAAGAAATTCCATCAAATTTTATCGTAATGTTCCTGAAAATGTTCAGCAATTGGTTAAAAGTCTTGAAGGCGACTTTCAACGTATTAGGGAAGAATTGGAATATTATGAAACCGACTACCGCACAAAAATGATGCAGTCAAAATAAAAATATCATAGAAGATAGATATTGAAACGGAAGCGCAAAGGCGTTTCCGTTTTTTGTTCTGATTATTCTTTATCATTCATACCTTTTAGCAAAATGAGGCAGGAATGAGGAGATGAAATGGATCGTTTTAGTCAGTATGTAAATGAATTATTTCAATGGAATGAACAGATGAAGCAATTTTTGTTTTCTGAAAAGGTAGGTCTAAACTCTGAATTGTGGAAGAATTTAGATGAGTTTACAGACCTGATTGAAAACACGAATCGTGATTTATCCACTGAGGAAATGCTTCAGCTTCAGGAAAAGGCTGAATATATCCATGAACAAATGGAGAATTATTTTAAACGTAAACAAGAGGGCAGCGTTGGGACGATCTTTGTGCTTGAAAAGCCCGTTCCAATTGGCGGCCACACCCTGCCAGAATTAGCATACCCCTACAATGCATTAGAACCTTATATCTCGGAAGAAATTATGAGACTTCATCACGATAAGCATCATCAAGCATATGTCGATGGTTTAAATAAAGCAGAATTAAATTTAAAAAAAGCAAGAGACAATAATGATTTTTCATTAATCAAACATTGGTCGCGCGAACTGGCTTTTCACGGATCTGGCCACTATTTACATTCTATTTTCTGGAGAAATATGAGTCCAAATGGCGGTGGACAACCACAAGGTTTATTAAAGAAGGGGATTGAAGATTATTTCGGGGATTTCACAGCTTTTAAAAACCATTTCTCTGAAGCAGCTAAACAGGTAGAAGGAGTAGGATGGGCATTGTTGGTTTGGTCACCAAAAGCAAAACATCTAGAGGTCTTGCAAACGGAAAGACATATGATCCTGACACAGTGGGATACTGTACCATTGCTTGTATTAGATGTTTGGGAGCATGCTTATTATCTTCAATATAAAAACAATCGGGCAAAATATGTTGATAATTGGTGGAATATTGTTGATTGGAATGATGTGGAAATGAGGTATGAAAAAGCAGCGGATATTAAATGGCCAGCCCTTTGAGCAGATTTGGATTGAGAGACTTCTGGCTTCAATGGAATAGGCTTTTCTATTTTCCAGGAATAACAAACCTTGTCCCGCATACACTTTTATTAAATAATTAGCGGGACGAGGTAAATCGTATGAGAATGATTTGGAAGCTTATTGTATTTTCCCTCATAGTCTCACTGGCGGCTACGAACATTCCACGAAAAGCAAATGCATCTATTGGAGTTAGTGCCGCGAGTGCAGTATTAATGGAACAAAGTTCAGGACGTGTCCTATATGAAAAAGATGCACATACGAAAAGAAGAATTGCCAGTATCACTAAAATCATGACAGCCATTTTGGCTATTGAATCTGGGAAAATGGATAAATATGTGAAAGTAAGTGATAAAGCGACCCGTGCTGAGGGGTCATCCATATATTTGAAACCGGGGGAAGAAATCAAGTTAAGGGATCTGGTGTATGGTTTAATGCTTAGGTCAGGTAATGATGCTGCCGTTGCCATTGCTGAATATGTCGGCGGAAGTGTAGATGGTTTTGTCTATTTGATGAACCAGAAGGCAAGGGAAATTGGCATGTTTGATACGCATTTTGCCAATCCCCATGGTCTCGATGATCATGAAGACCATTATTCAACTGCCTATGACATGGCTATTCTTATGCGTTATGCTATGCAAAACAAAACATTTGCGCAAATCTCTGGTACTAAAGTATATCGTGCACCAAATCCAACTGAGAAATGGGACAGGGTTTGGAAAAATAAAAATCGGCTATTGACAAAATATCCATATTCTACTGGGGGAAAGACAGGTTATACAAAAAGGGCAAAAAGAACACTTGTCACTACCGCTAAAAAGGGTGATATGGGCCTAATTGCTGTCACTTTGAATGATTCGAATGATTGGAATGATCATATTTCGATGTATGAATCAGGGTTTAATCAATACGATATGACAGAAGTCTTGCCAAAGGGAAAATTGGACGTAGCTAATAAATTTTATAAAAATCATTTATATGTAAAATCTTCCATCGTATATCCTGCAACTAGTAAAGAAATAGGGCTATTTTCGGTAAAATATAAATTGAATAAACCTAATTCCGATGCCCGGAAGTCAAACACAAATGAGGAAATCGTTGGAAAAGCCATCGTATATCTAGATGGAAGAGCAGTGGAGGAAACACCCATATATTATCAGAACGGAACCTTCAAAGAGAAGAAGAAGGGAATGTTTGATTTTGTAAAGGAAATTTTTCTTTCAGTATTGGGTGTGAATGTAAATGGTTAACTATATATGGGTATTGATAACCGTAATAGGTATTATCTTTGCGCTATTTAATGGTACGATCGGTGATGTTAATAAAGCGGTCTTTGACGGGGCTAAAGAAGCAGTAACAATATGTATTGGACTCATCAGCGTATTAGTATTTTGGCTGGGGATGATGCGCATTGCTGAAGAATCCGGTTTGCTCGAAAAACTGTCCAGGTTATTCAGGCCGCTTGTAAAACTCTTATTTCCGGAAGTACCGGTTAACCACCCAGCAATGGGGTATATCCTATCGAATATGATTTCCAACATGTTTGGATTAGGAAATGCTGCAACACCTTTAGGAATTAAAGCAATGGAGGAATTAAAAAAACTAAATGGCGAAAAAAATTCAGCAAGCAGGTCCATGGTCACCTTTTTGGCGATCAATACAGCGAGCATCACGATTATTCCTACCACAGTTATTGCCATCAGAATGAATTACCACTCTGTATCTCCCACTGAAATCGTAGTACCAACGATTATTACGACCCTTTTATCGGCAATTGGTGCCGTTTTGATTGACCGGTATTTTTATTATCGCAGACGCCGAAAAGGATGATGTGTATGGAGTTTCTTTCGTATATTTCGCTGACCTTTATTCCTTTGTTAATTGGCTTTATTCTCTTGTATGGTACATATAAACGGGTACCAACATATGAGAGTTTCGTAGAAGGAGGAAAAGAAGGAATCAAAATTGCCGTCTCTATTATTCCTTTTTTAGTAGGAATGTTGGTCGCGATTTCTGTGTTCCGAGCATCAGGCGCACTTGATGCTCTTATGAACCTGCTTCGTCCGTTAATGAAATCCATCGGAGTTCCGGAGGAAATAGCTCCTCTTATATTTATTAGACCCATTTCTGGAACAGCTGCGCTGGGAATGACAAGCGATTTGATAGCTAACTATGGTCCGGATACCTTTATTGGTAGGCTAGCATCTGTTTTACAAGGAAGTACAGATACAACATTTTACGTATTAACGGTTTATTTCGGGGCTGTAGGTATTAAAAAGATGGGGGATGCATTAAAAGTAGGCCTTTTAGCTGATGTAGTTGGTATCATCATTTCAATTGTGGTTGTCATCTTTTTTTTCGGTACTAATTAGAGTGATGTTGGTTTATACAAGAGTAAGTTCTAGAAAAAGGAACTTACTTTTTTATTTACCAAAATAGCCATTACTTTGAAAAGTAAAGATTTTATGTCATAATTCATATAAATAGAATCAAAAATTTTATTTTAAGAAGATAATGATTTTCATACTAACAAATAGATTCTAGTCAACTTTGAGGTGAAATAATGGAAAGATTGCAAAAGGTAATTGCTCGTGCAGGGATTGCTTCGAGAAGGAAAGCGGAAGAGTTTATTAAAGAGGGTAAAGTGAAAGTGAACGGAAAGGTTGTGACAGAGCTTGGTTTGAAGGTTTCCGCTTCAGATAAAGTGGAAGTCAATGAAATACCAATTGAAAAGGAAGAATCTGTTTATTTTTTATTATATAAACCTAGAGGGGTGATCTCTAGTGTTCATGACGAAAAAGGAAGAAAGGTTGTCGTTGATTTCTTTCCGGGAATTAAAGAAAGAATTTATCCAATTGGGCGTCTTGACTATGACACATCAGGATTATTAATTCTTACAAATGATGGGGAATTTGCTAATTTGCTCATGCATCCAAGAAATGAAATTGAAAAAGTCTATATTGCAAAAATAAAAGGAATTCCGCTAAAGGAAAATCTTCGTAAATTAGAAAAGGGAATACGCTTGGAAGATGGTAAAACAGCTCCTGCTAAGGTCAATATGTTGTCAGCAGATAAAAAGAAACAATCTGCAATTATAGAAATCACAATCCATGAGGGACGGAACCGCCAGGTGCGAAGAATGTTTGAAGCGATTGGACATGAAGTTGTAAAGCTGAAACGGGAGCGTTATGGTTTTTTAACATTACAAGGACTAAAGGCTGGGGAAGCAAGAGAATTATCTCCTCATGAGGTAAAACAAATAAGAGCACTTGCATTAAATCAATCTAAATAAGTAATCATAGTTCATTAAAGTTCAAAACATGCCCTAATTTAAATTTAGATTAGCAAATTGATAATGGTGAAAATGGTATAATTTAGAGAAATGTTCCATGTGAAGTATTGGGGGGAGTTTGATGAAGAAGCAGCGATTAGTTATTAGAACATTGATATTACTTGTTCTTGGTGCTGCCGTTGTATATACCTTGTATGCGAATTTTACTAAGGACGATCAGCAGACTTTGGCTGTCGGCTCTAAAGCTCCCGATTTTGTTCTAACAGATATGCAGGGCCATAAACACAGGCTGTCTGATTATCGTGGACAAGGTGTATTCCTAAACTTTTGGGGAACTTGGTGTCCTCCTTGCAAGCAAGAAATGCCTTATATCAATAATCAATATCAGCAATTTAAAAATAAAGGTGTCCAAGTGCTGGCGGTCGATATCCAGGAGTCGCCGCTGGCTGTCAATGAGTATGCCTCCCGATATAATTTGAATTTTCCCATTATGATTGATACAGATAAAGAAGTGATGACAGCATATGGTATTGACCCGCTTCCCGCAACATTTTTAATCGATAAAAATGGGAATGTAGTAAAGTACTATACTGGTTCGTTGTCTGAAAATATGGTTAGGGAGTTTATGGAGAAAATAAAACCTTAAGGTAGTCGGGGAGTTTTTGCTTATGAATGATGTTAAATGTGAATGCGGGCATGTAAATCCACATGGAACGGTGCTTTGTGAAGCATGTGGGAAAGTGCTGGACGAGCAGGAAAACCAAAAAGAATTACTGGATATGCGGTATGAAGGCAGTGCACGCCGCTCGCAAACTTATAATAAAACCATCATTGATAAAATATGGAATTTCTTTTCGTCCGTTAAAGTCGGAGTGTGGCTGATCATTATCACTTTAATTGCCTCCGCGTTGGGAACGATATTTCCGCAAAAAATGTACATTGACCAGGCTCCCGAAGTTTATTACCAGCAAGAATATGGCACCCTTGGGAAATGGTATTACCAGCTTGGGTTTGATGATTTATATAGCTCTTGGTGGTATTTATTATTAATTGCGATGATTGGAATTTCTCTTGTCATTTGCAGCCTTGACAGAGTGATTCCCTTATATAAGGCCTTAAAAGCGCAAAATGTTACAAGACACGAAGGTTTTCTTAAACGTCAGCGTGTTTTTGGGATCAATACCAATGCAGAAGAAATTAATTTACCATTGCTTAAAAAGCAAATGCAAGGAAAACACTATCATGTCCGTGGAGAAAAAGGGGATCTTTTAGCCGAAAAAGGCCGATTTTCACGATGGGGTCCTTATATAAATCATATTGGTTTAATCATTTTCCTGTTTGGGGGAATGTTGCGTTTTATCCCGGGTATGTATGTAAATGAAAACCTATGGGTTCGAGAAGGGGAAACTGCATTAGTTCCGGAAACTGGTGAAAAATTTTATCTTCAAAACAATCAATTTATTCTACAAACCTACGATAAAAATAAGGATAAAGCATTTGCTCAAGCACTAAGCAAGGCTGGCGAGGTGGCGAAAAATTACCAGTCTAATGTTGTGCTCTATGAGCAGCAAGGAAAGAGCCTCCCTGGAGAAAAGCCAAAGTTAAAGAAAATCATGGATTATAAGATTCGTGTAAATCATCCTCTAGCTTTTGACGGTTATTCTATCTATCAGGCCTCTTTTAGAAGTGAGTTAAGCGCCATGTCTTTTTCGCTAACTAATAAAAAGACAAACCAATCATATGGTGATCTAACCATTGACCTTTATAATCCGAAGGAAAAGTATGATCTTGGAAAAGGCTATTCAGTAGAAATACTTAATTATTTTCCGGATTTTGAATTTGGCCAAAATGGTGAGCCTTCTACAAAATCGAGAACACCCAATAACCCTGCTTTTATTTTTCGCATGTATTCACCTGATAAGCCCAAAGGGGAAACAAGCTTTGTGGCTATTAAGCAAACTATCGAGCCATTAGGCACCAATAAGTATAAGATGTCTTTCCGGGGAATTGATACGAAAAATGTCTCGGGTTTTGTAGTCCGCAAAGATTCCTCGATGTGGGTGATTATTTTAGGTGGGATTATTTTTATGATCGGTGTGGTGCAAGGGGCCTATTGGCAGCATCGAAGGATTTGGATCCAACATAAAAACGGGCAAATCTGGATTGCGGGACATACGAATAAAAATTGGTACGGATTTAAAAGAGAAATAGAATTAGTTTTAGAAGGAACCAATTTGAGCATGCCGGAAGATCAACTTCAAGCGGTGAAGGATAAGGAGGAAGGTTAATTGGCAACAATAAGCAGCGATTTATTGTTTATTGCTTTTATTCTTTATTTAGTAGCTACTCTGTTTTACGGGGGATCTATTAAGGTAAAAAAGGTTAATGACACGAAAAAAACCAACAAATGGGGGAAAATAGCTGTATTTTTAACAATTGTTGGTTTTATTTCACAGCTTAGCTTCTTCATCACTAGATGGATTGCATCCGGACATGCACCGGTAAGTAATATGTTTGAGTTTACAACGTTTTTTGGAATGGCTCTTGTTGGTGCATTTATAGTTATCTATTTTATTTATCGAACCACACTTCTCGGATTATTTACGATGCCAGTAGCCATTCTGGTAATTGCCTATGCAAGTATGTTTCCAAGGGATATTAGTCCCCTAATACCTGCTTTGCAAAGTTATTGGTTATATATTCATGTTACGACTGCAGCAATTGGTGAGGCCATTCTGTCTATAAGTTTTGCAGCAGGTTTAATATACCTTGTAAAAGGGATTGATCAAACGAAGTCTAGTAAACAAACTTTTTGGCTTGAAGTGGTTATGTTTTCTCTTGTTACTGTTCTTGGATTTGTGTTAGTTTCATTCGGATTTTCGGCCGCTGGGTATCATGAGAAATTTAATTGGATTGATAAACAAGATAATCAGGTTACAGTTGATTACACAATGCCTGCGATCACAGGGCCGCATAAAGGAGAATTGTTAACAAAAGGGGCCTTTAAACCATTATTTGAAATGCCGGCAATTGTGAATGCAAAAAAATTAAATACTGTGATTTGGTCAGTGTTTGGCGGTCTGTTCCTTTATAGTATTTTAAGATTAGTTTTAAGAAGAAGGATTGGAGCAGCACTTAAGCCGCTTGTTAAAAATATTAAACTTGATTTTGTTGATGAGATCAGTTATAGATCAGTTCTTATAGGATTCCCGGTTTTTACATTGGGGGCGCTCATTTTTGCGATGATTTGGGCGCAAATGGCATGGTCGCGTTTCTGGGGCTGGGATCCAAAGGAAGTTTGGGCCTTGATTACTTGGTTGTTCTATGCTGCCTTTTTGCACCTTCGCTTATCCAAAGGCTGGCATGGTGAAAAATCTGCTTGGCTTGCAGTTATTGGCTTCGTTATTATTATGTTCAACCTTGTTGCTGTTAACCTTGTTATTGCTGGTCTTCATTCCTATGCGGGCTCTTAAAGTAAGTTTTATTACCTCTGGCAGTTGTTCTTCGTTCAAATTTACTAGGAAGTATTGAACTATTCGTTTTAGCAAATCCTACCTAAAAAACCTTCACTTTTGTTGTGGAGGTTTTTTTAACACTGTTTTAAAGATGGAAATGTGAAATTGTCATATTTTTGACACTTTTGAGCCATGATATGAGCCTTGAACATATAGAAAAATAATGAACCATTAGGTAAAATAAACTACATGGGGTGATTATTAATGGAAAAAGACGTGAAAATTTTAGTAGTGGATGATGAAGAAAGAATTCGCCGCTTGTTAAAAATGTATTTAGAGCGTGAGGATTATATTATAGATGAAGCAGAAGACGGAATTGAGGCTTTGTCAAAAGCCACAACAAATGACTACGATGTGATACTTCTTGATTTAATGATGCCAGGTAAGGATGGTATCGAGGTTTGCCGCGAGCTTCGGGAAAAAAAGGCAACACCTGTGATCATGCTGACTGCCAAAGGTGAAGAAATAAATCGGGTTCAAGGGTTTGAAGTAGGAACAGACGATTATATCGTAAAACCATTTAGCCCAAGAGAAGTGGTTTTAAGAGTAAAAGCGATATTACGCAGGGCCTCTCAAACAAGCTACTTACAAACGGAAACGACTACGAAGGATGTTATCGTGTTCCCGCATTTAACAATTGATAATGATGCCCATCGTGTAACAGCTGACGGCAAAGAAGTAAGCTTAACTCCAAAAGAGTATGAACTTCTTTACTTCTTGGCAAAAGCCCCGGATAAAGTGTTTGATCGGGAGCAATTGTTAAAGGAAGTATGGCACTATGAATTTTTCGGAGACTTGCGTACCGTAGATACCCATGTAAAACGTCTTCGTGAAAAATTAAATAAAGTGTCAGAAGAAGCTGCAAGAATGATTATTACCGTTTGGGGAGTGGGCTACAAATTTGAGGTAATAAATGAATGACTTTCTTAAGAAGTGTCGTAGGTAAACTTTGGTTTACCATTCTTTTATTAGTTTCTTTCGTGCTATTCATCCTTACTGTTATGCTTTTGGAATTTTTTCAAAATCAAAATATTCAAGAAACTAAACAGGATTTGACAAAAACAGCTGAAAAAATTGCCCATGTGTTAGAAAATCATCAAGGAAATCAATTTCCATTAGGTTTAGAAATATCCTGGCAGATAATGGATGATGTGACAAAAGTGGTGATCGTAAAAAATAACCAAGAAATCTATTACTCTCCAAATACTAAAAGTGGAAAAAGATTAACACTGGATGAAATCAAAAAAGATTCCGATTTGGAGAAAGTATTCCGGAAAAACAAAATTGTTGAAAAGATGTCGAGCCTAACGGCAGGACAAAATGGAGAGGTTGAAGACACCAATTATTCGATTATTGGTGTTCCTCTGCACCTGTCGGAAAATGAACATGGTGCAGTCTTTATCTATCAATCAATAAAAGTGATGCAGGAAACGTCACGTTATACCACACAATATATTTTACTTGCAGCCGGAGTTGCTATTATTTTAACCACCATATTTGCTTTTTTTCTATCAACAAGAATTACAGCGCCTTTAAGGAAAATGCGAGAAGCTGCTTTTGAAGTAGCACGTGGTAAATTTGATACCAAAGTACCAATATTGACGCATGATGAAATTGGTGAATTGGCTACTGCTTTTAACCAGATGGGCAGGCAATTAAAATTTAATATGAATGCCCTTAGCCAGGAAAAAGAGCAGCTGGCCAGTATTTTAAGCAGCATGGCAGATGGAGTCATCACCTTCAATCGAGATGGCACTATTTTAATTACGAATCCGCCTGCAGATCGATTTTTGCAATATTGGTATTATGAAAAGGGCAGTTATAGCACAAATTCCGAGGCAATTCCATCAAAAGTTTTGGAGCTGTTTCAACGAGCTGTTGAAACAGAAAAGGAACAGATGGGGGAAATTTCTTTACAGGGCCGATATTGGGTGATACTTGTATCTCCTCTCTATAGCAATCGATTTATCCGAGGTGCGGTAGCTGTTTTAAGAGATATGACTGAAGAGCGACAGCTTGAAAAAATGAGAAAAGATTTTATTGCGAATGTTTCCCATGAGCTGAGAACACCTATCTCAATGCTTCAAGGATATAGTGAAGCCATTGTAGATGATATAGCCGAAACACAAGAAGAGAAAAGGGAAATGGCAAAGGTCATTTATGATGAATCATTAAGAATGGGCAGGCTTGTTAATGAGCTTCTTGACTTAGCTCGAATGGAAGCTGGGCATATGCAATTAACGATAGAAGAAGTTGAGCTTTCATCATTTGTAAACAGAATCATTCATAAGTTTCAAGGAATGGCAAGAGACAATGGAATCACTGTTAATACCATCATTGATCATGATATATCTCTTGTTTCTTTGGATCCGGACCGAATTGAACAAGTTTTAACAAACTTAATTGATAATGCCTTAAGACATACGCCAAATGGCGGGTTCATTGAGTTAAATGTTACTTCAGAAGAAAAAGGAATTAAAATAGAAGTTAAGGATTCTGGTTCGGGTATTCCGGAAGAGGACTTACCGTTTGTTTTTGAACGTTTTTATAAGGCTGATAAAGCTAGAACCCGAGGCAAATCTGGTACTGGACTTGGTCTAGCTATTGCCAAAAATATTATCGAGGCACATAGGGGATATATTTCAGTCCAAAGTAAGTATGGCCAAGGGACTAGCTTCTCATTTTGGCTTCCGCGAAAATAGTAAAAATATCAAGCTTTTTGCCGATTGTTCTTGATTCATATGGAACCCTTTCGTAAACTCATCCAAAATTGGATGGGTTTTTTTGGTTGATAGGACAGCGTAACTTTCCTATCAGGTAAAAGTGAACTTAGGAATGCTTCGAGAGCATTAGCTTCGCAGTCAAAATCTATGCTTTTCGGCGAACTGCGCCTCTGTCTTCGCCCTAACGTGCTCGCAAGTCGGCGAGTATTCTTATAAGTCTAGCGTGATGACAGATGTATAGATTTTTACTATGTTGATTGAAGGAAGAAAAGCAAGTTTAAACGTTTGCAATGTAAAATATTGCGGTAAAATATTTCCAAAATATGCCTTCCAATTTACTAGAAAACAGTCTATATTTAATAAGATGAAACCTTTATTACATAGATATCGACTAATATTTAGAGACGGGGAGGGGAATAGATGGACTCCGTTTTTGATGAACTTTATCATAAATACCACCATGATGTGTTTCAATTCCTTTTTTATATGGTGAGAAATAAAGAGCATGCCGAAGATCTTGTCCAAGAGGTCTATATAAGGGTCTATAAATCATATTATCGGTTTGAAGGAAAGAGCAGCGAAAAAACTTGGCTTTTTTCTATTGCGAGAAATGTGGCAATTGACTTTTTCCGGAAACAAAAAGGGTGGAAGGAAAAAGTATTGGACAAGTTTGATTGGTCATCTAATCAGATTAAGGATGAATATTTGATACCCGAAGAGATAGCTGTTCAAAAGGATGAAATAAAGCTGGTCTACAAATGTCTAGACTATTGTACAATTGATCAACGAATGGTCATTATTTTACGATATATTCACGATCTATCTATAGCTGAAACAGCAAAAGCGTTGGGATGGACTGAAAGCAAAGTGAAAACAACTCAACATCGTTCGTTAAAAATATTAAAGAAACAATTGGAACTATTTTCAGGAAAGGAGGAGTTCATTAGTGAAAAGGTCAGAGTGGAGCGATAGAGAACTTGAAGAATTATTACGTAGAATGCCCAAAATACGTGATCATCGCGACCCTCGTGACATTTACCGAAATATCTCCATAAGAAAGCACATACCTGCATTGTGGTTTATACCTGGTATTGCTGCCGTTTCTGCTTTGTTACTATTTCTTATTTTTATTCCAAGGCTAATGACTGGAACATCTTTGTCAGAAAAACATGTAAGCCGCAGTAAAACGACAAATTCCGAGGCAGTTAAGAGTGACGTAAATGATCATAGCCCAAGAGCTGAAAGAAATAAGGAAAATTCCTCCTCTCCAAAAATTGCTTTGTTAGACGCAGCAAAAGTCCCTGAACCATATAGCGGCAGAAATAAAACAGCAGTATATGAGAATGATGTTAGGGATGGCAAGGTCCTCATATATTGGATTCCTGATCAGCAAGGGCAAATTTTGGTGCCTGTATCGACCGTTGTTCGGAAAACACAAGGGAAATCCTGGTTGACATTATTTAATGAAAAAATGGCCAGCTTGAGAGAAAGGGAATGGGGACTCAGTCATTTCTATCCTCTGCGTGCGAATTTGAAACTGGATGCATCTAATCAAAATGTTAATGTTGATGTCACGGATTCTCTATATACTCAAGGTTCAAATAATGAAACTAATTTTATTCATGTTCTGGAAAAAGATATTTCTTCTAATAGCAACATAAAAAAAATAAAGTTGACGACGAACGGAAATCCTGGCGTAAATTTTGGGAATTATGGAGAAATAGGTGAACTAAATCTTAAGCGGGACAAATGCCATGGTTTTTTCTTTTATTATCCGAAACTTAGCAATTTGCCTTTTTTGGTGCCTTCTGTTGCTAGCTATAAAGATATTAAAGGTGCTATTGCAGCTATGAAACATGATCAGGTTGCTTTAGGTCTGAAGGGATCTTTATCTAATATTCAACTAAGTCAAGTTGCGATTAACGGCAAAACGTTAATGATTGCTTTTAATGGAAGCGCTGGACTGCATAACGACCAGATGACTTTGCTCTCTTTTGAGGCAATTTTGTTAACTGCAAAGGAATTCGGTTTGGATAAAGTGATTATCAAAGGGGCATCGGGAATGCATATCGGCCCTTTTGATTTATCGAAAGAAATAAAAGTACCTATCGCTCCAAACTTCCGGAATTTTTAACCCACATCGGCTTCAAATATATTCAGAAATGTAAAAATCAACCATTTTGGTTGGTTTTTTTAGCATTCCTTTCCTATCAGGCATAAGGGAACTAAGCCTCTGTCTTCGCCCTGCAGGGCTCGTCAGTCGGAGAGTTTTCTTTATGAATAAAATTGCGATTGACTCCAAATTATAACAAGTATGGTTTGGCTGTTCCTAGCTTTCATTTTGTTCTAAGTCATTATTTAGAAACATATGGTAAGAGAGGAAAGTGCTTAAGGAGGAAAAGGGTTAAAATGTATGACTACATAAAGAGGTTCTTAATTGCCATCATTATGGCACTTTGTGTTAGTTTGTTATTTCTTGGTGGAACGCATTCGAAGGCTGCAACTTTGCTTGAAGAGAAAAGTGATACAGAAAGGTGGATATGGCCAGCGGATGGTGTAATATCTGATACATACGGAACAAGGCAGGGAAGACATAAAGGAATTGATATTGCAGGAAAATGGGATTCACCTGTTTTGGCAGTAGGGGAGGGAGTAGTGGTGAAATCCTATTTTTCTGATACATACGGGAATGTTGTCTTTATAAAACATCCAAGTAATTTTGTAACCGTATATGCCCATCTAAATCATCGTTATGTGCAGGAAGGACAATCAATTAAACAAGGTGACTGTATCGGGAAAATGGGAAGAACAGGGCAAGCTACGGGTACTCATCTACATTTTGAAACACATAGAAATGAATGGAGATATGATAAAAAGTATGCATTGGACCCAGAAAAGCTGTTAGGCAGTGCTGCAGTGGGAGATATTGTTCAAGGGGGAATAGCATCAAGTGAAAAGAATGTATTAGCAGTCAGTTCCCAATACCATTCCTCTAATTCGAATAATGTCAAACAGAAATCATTCAAGGTATCCCAATACATTGTTAAAAGTGGAGATACCTTATCTACCATTGCAAGTAAAAGTAATGTATCAGTTGAAAAAATTAAAAAAATCAACCATTTAACATCAGATATCATTAAGCCAAAACAAATATTAAAGCTTAATTAAAACGTTAACCCGCAGATGAAAGCTGCGGGTTATTACTTGGTAAATTTACAAATTTCTAACTTAACAATTTTATCTTTTTTCAGTATAATGAATATATAAATTTATATCGATCTATCTTCGGGGCAGGGTGAAATTCCCGATCGGCGGTATTAGAGGATAACTCTTGAGCCCGCGAGCCTTTTAGGCAGGATTTGGTGCGATTCCAAAGCCGACAGTATAGTCTGGATGGGAGAAGATGGAGGTTCTGCAAACGTTCGAAAAATGTTTAATTTCTGAACGTTTATTAAGTATACCTTTCTACTCCCTCAAACCTTTTTGAGGGAGTTTTATTTTGGTATCAAAATGCTGAACCTCTCTTCCAAAAAATGATGGATCAAAAAAGGAGAGAGGAAAGATGAAGAATATGAAAAACTCAAAAGTAAAAGTGATGGTGTCGATAGGAATGTTAAGCAGTATCGCCTATTTATTAATGCTGTTAAACTTTCCACTTCCGTTTTTTCCAAATTTCTTATTTGTTGATTTCAGTGATATTCCCCCATTAATTGCTGCCTTAATTTTTGGTCCGGCTGCTGGCATTATGGTTGAATTAATCAAAAATCTGCTAAATTATATGGCGACAGGCAGTCCGACAGGTATACCAGTAGGTCATATTTCTAATTTTATCGCTGGGATTATGTTTATATTACCAACCTATTATTTGTATCTTAAGATGAAAACAAAAAGGGGAATGACGATCGCTTTAATTTCAGGGACATTTACAATGGCAATCGTCATGAGTATATTAAATTACCTTATCTTTTTACCTGCCTATACTGCACTATTAAAGTTCCCTGATATGCGCAATTTAGTGGTTCCGGCAATACTGCCGTTCAATATTCTTAAAGGAGTTATGATGTCCGTCATATTTATGTTGATATTCGTTCGAATTCAAGGATGGATGAAAAAACTTTCTTTTATAAAAAGTATTTAACATCTACGGCAGCCAAGATTTTTCTTGGCTGTTATTTTGTCAGAAAATAAAAACCCTATCCCAAATGGGACAGGGTAAGTAGCTTAAGAATATCCGTTAGTAAAGTGATTATTCGAATTTAGTTGGGTTACCCTCAAATGGCTCGTCAGCAACTTTAATGGAATCAGTTGGGCAGCCTTCAAAAGCATCCATCATGTCATCGATTAAAACATCAGGAATTTCCACAATCCCTTCGTTATCATCAAGGGTTACAAATGCAATCCCTTCATCATCATAATCATAGATATCAGGTGCTGCAGCGCCACAAGCGCCACATGCGATGCAAGTTTCCTTATCAACAATCGTATACTTTGCCATGCAAAAAACCTCCCAGTAAAATAACAAGAATTATTTTGACGCATTTTCCACTGTTGGAAATTACATCTTTTACATGTTCTATTGTAAAACTGTATGAGCAACATTTCAATAGAAAAATGCTCTTAAATAATGGTTTGTCAAATTCGTTAACATCAATAAATTTGACAGCAATAATCGTCATTTCGTGGTAGAATAAAAAAGATTATACACAATTTTGTCGACAATGATGGTGGGGCCATGCAGAGACAAATGGATTCTATTATTCTATATTGTTTAAAACAATTAAATAGGGAACGCACTGTTTTCTCTATCTTTCATCTGTTAAAAGGAAAAAAATCTTCCCAAACCATTCAGGATGCTCATTTATTTTCTTTGAAAAGATTCTTTGGTGTGTGTGAAATATTAACACGGGAAACCTTCGAAGAGATCGTTCAAAAGCTTCATAAAAATGAATGGATTACCCATTGCGGGAACCAGCGATACACACTTACACCAATTGGAGAATCGATTTTAAAAACGTATCAGCTACCCTCCTTCATAAATGGATGGGATTTTCATCCCCTTACAACACTATTTTGGGAAAGATTATCATTATTCATTCAGGTGGCATCAAACTATGCTTATCATGAAACGAATTACATTCCCATTCAAAAAGACGAAAGTGTCCAGTCATGGATTAAGATGACACTTAAGAAAATAATGATTCCAAAGCAGGATATAGGCAAAATGATGAATAAAGAATTGATGGATTGTCTTGAGAACGCAGAGGCATTAAATCCTTCTCTGCTAGTTTTCCGTTTAACCGGATATCAGAAAATAGGATTAACATCTTTTCAAGCTGCGGAAAAATTCCAACTTGATTTTGTTGATTACCATATCAGTTTTATTCATATTTTGCATTATTTGTTATCCGTGGTTATTGGTAATCCTGCCCGTTTCCCATTATTAAAACTCCTGATTGATGGCGTAAAGGAAAATAACGATTTAACACAATCTACAAGTATTACATTAGAAATGTTAGTGCAAGGTCATTCACTTGAGATGATTGCAGGAAGAAGGAATTTAAAAGTTAGTACGATTGAAGATCACATTGTGGAGCTAGCATTGCAAATGGAGGACTTTTCGATTGACCCATATGTTGAAAGGGAGCTATGTGAAGAAATTTTAGAAATTTCACGTCTATCAAGTACAAAACAATTAAAGGTGATAAAAGATAAAGTGAGTACTGCTAGCTATTTTCAGATCCGGTTGGTGCTGGCTAAATATGGTGGTGCTAAATGAATCTTGTTGCAGAATTGAAAAAATATTTTGGGTTTACCTCATTTAAACCAGGGCAGGAAGAAGTGATCTGTTCGATTCTTTCAGGCCGCCATACATTAGCCATGCTTCCAACTGGAACAGGAAAATCATTGTGTTATCAGCTGCCTGGGCTAATGGTTCAAGGACATGTTTTGATTATTTCACCACTGCTCTCCTTAATGCAGGATCAAGTAGAGCAATTTAAGCGATTTGGTGAAAAAAGAGTAGTCGCTTTAAATTCATTTTTAACAATAGATGAAAAGAAAATGGTGTTGAGAAATCTTAGAAAGTACAAATTCATATTCATTTCTCCGGAAATGCTTCAAGTACCTTATATCATTCAAAAACTGCAAGAGTTGACGCTCTCCTTGTTTGTCATCGATGAAGCACATTGTATTTCTCAATGGGGTTATGACTTTCGTCCGGATTACTCCAGATTGGGGGAAATCCGCAAAAGATTGGGGAATCCGCTAACACTTGCTTTAACAGCAACTGCAACAAGAAAAGTACTTAATGATATTATTTATTCGCTTGATCTTGAGGATGTAACAAAAATTGAATATTCCGTTGACAGGCCTAATATTGCTTTGGTTGTAGAGGAAGCAGCGGCAGGAAGACAAAGGGAAGAAAGAGTTCTTGAACTCGTTTCCCAACTGCAAAAACCAGGTATTATTTATTTTTCCAGTAAAAAGACAGCGGAACAGATGGCATCTCTGATTGCTGATCGCGGATTGTGCAAAGTTAGTGCTTATCATGCGGGATTAGACCAAGCCTCAAGAACTTTAATTCAGCAGCAGTTTTTATATAATCAGCTTGATGTAATTTGTGCTACTAGTGCATTTGGTATGGGGATTAATAAGGAAAATATTAGGTTTATCATACACTATCACATGCCGATGCAAATGGAGTCTTACCTTCAGGAAATTGGAAGAGCAGGGCGAGATGGATTACAAAGCATAGCTTTTTTGTTATATTCTTCCGGAGATGAACTTCTGCCGATCCAGCTGGCGGAAAGTGAACTGCCATCAGAACAGCAAGTAGCCTGGCTATTTCACAAATTAGAAGAGAATCAGATGTTCATCACTGATAAAGGCATTGTGGAACAACATCTGCGAGATATTGGCGGATTTTCAGAAATTCAATGGAGAATTGTTGAACAATTTTTCAAAAATGAACGACATGGACCCAATTTTAATAAGCTGCAAGAAGCCATCCTGACATACGTTAAAGAAAGAATGCGTGTCAAAAAAAATCATATAGCTCGAATGAAAAACTGGATTGAATCCACATGCTGCCGAAGGGAGTATATCCTTCAGTATTTTGAGGAAACACTTTCTCGGAAAATTAGTCCATGTTGTGACTGTTGCGGGATTGAACTGGAATCTTTTCAGTCCTTCGCGAAAAAGCATGATACACTAATTGAAAGCACATGGCAGGAATATTTGAGTGAAATTTTAATCAATGAGAGTCAAAACTATGAAAAATAAACATAATGAATTGATTTCAAGTTTATCTGATAAAGAACTGCTTGTGCATTTATATATGACACAATTCATCCTAATGGTGATTTCGGTCATACTCGGTTTTATATTATTTGACCATTTTGCCTATTTGAAAAATATCCAAATATTTGATTTACGAATCATAACAATAGGGGTACCTGCTGGCTGCACCGTGGTGATCCTGGATATGACTTTAATGAAAATACTTCCTCCTTCTTATTATGATGATGGAGGATTAAATGAAAGAATTTTTCGAAAAAGAACGATTTTTCACATTTTTATTATTGCAATCCTAGTAGCTTTTAGTGAGGAATTATTATTTCGTGGTATTATCCAAGAAAAAGTCGGGCTGATTACGGCCAGTATCATTTTTGCGATTGTTCACTATCGGTATTTATTTAATTGGTTTTTATTTATAAATATTGTCCTGCTAAGCTTTATGATCGGGGTCATTTATATGTGGACAGATAATTTAGCTGTCACGATTATCATGCATTTTGTGATTGATTTATTATTAGGAATCTATTTAAAATTTAGACGTCCCCCAGAAGGACGAGTTGGTTAGGGAAGGGGAAAAAGGGGTTTATGAACAAGGAAGAACCGTATAGAGAACAAGCAGAAAAGTTAAAACAGCGCATAGAAAAAGTTGATGAACAACGAATAGAAGGCCATTTTGAATCGGGAAATGCCTTGCCTCCAAGAGAGCAGCGCCACCGACAAAAGAAAAAGAAAATAAAATGGAAGATTAAATATCCCGTCATTCGATTGTTAGTTGTTCTCTTTATTCTCCTTCCTGTTATAATTTTCAGTGTCATTTCTTTTTTTGATGGAAAAAAAAGTGCGGTAACTAAAACAACGTCGGGAAATACGGTCGGTGAAACTATTAATCTAGAAAAACCGCAGGAGACCAAACAAAATAAGTCACAAGTTAAAACTCAAAATCAACAGGAAGTAAATCAAGAAAATAGCGATACAAATGCTCTTAATCAGAATAAAAATCAAGCAGTGCCTGCGACGCCAAAGCCTCTGCCGGTTACACAAAATACTGAAAAATCTTCTTCCGTTCCTAGCACAGAAGGAACCCAATTAAGCTCAAGTCAAAAAGAGCAGACAGTAAAGGCTCAGGGAAGCTTGCAGGAGACTAAAAAAAGCCAAACCACTGCAAAAACGCAATCAAAAGTTATATATCATACGGTTCAGCCAAAAGAAACGCTCTATATGCTTGCTGAAAGGTATTATCATTCTTCAAAAGGTATGGAGATTATCATTCAAGCAAATCATCTTAGCAGTGATCAGCTTATGGTTGGTCAAGTATTGAAAATACCGTTGAACAACTAGCCGGCCATATTTTTGGCCGGCATTCATTTTATTTATACATATTCTGAAGGACAAGTTCATAAGTATATACGGAGAAATGGAGGGATAGCATGGATACTCCAATCCGAATGCTTGAGAATACAGATGAAGCCACAAAGCAGACGCTAGAAAACGTTAGAAAGCGGAAGGAAAAGTTTGATAAATTCGAGCGTTATCATAATCAATCCATTTGGGCGACCATAATATTGACTTCTATTTTCCTGATCTATTTATATAAAACAGTTTTCACGGTATATTCTTATTCGTTCGCTGCAATGTTTTCAGCCTTTGTAAATGATTCGAATAATTTAACTTTTTTAGTCTGCTGCGTCGGAATGTATGGCGGAATGAATTTATTAAAAGAAAAGAAGGACAAAGCGGAAAAAGAATATCATGATTTAAGGTGTGAAATTGTTGACCGAAGCAAAGATTACTGGAAAAAAGAGGATGAGTGGAAAAACCGACATCTTGTGTTTGAAGTAATGAAAAAGCAGTATGATATCAATCTTTATCATGAAAAAAAATAAGAAGCAGATATTTCTGCTTCTTCCAATTAGAAAACTTTTTTCCTGTCCCGTTCCTCTTTTAGAATTTCTACTGCTTCACGAAAACGCTGTGAATGAATAATTTCACGTTCACGTAAAAATCTTAGGGAATCATTTAAATCGGGGTCATCACTTAAGTTAATGATCCATTGATAGGTTGCTCGGGCTTTTTCTTCAGCAGCAATATCTTCATATAGGTCTGCGATAGGGTCTCCTTTCGCCTGTATATAGGTAGCTGTCCAAGGGGCACCTGCCGCGTTATGATAGAATAATGCACCATCATGGTTTGCGTAATGATCGCCAAGGCCAGCAGCTTTTAATTGTTCGGGTGTAGCATCCTTTGTTAATTTGTAAACCATAGTGGCGATCATTTCAAGATGGGCAAATTCTTCTGTGCCTATGTCTGTTAAAAGACCTATTACTTTATCGGGAATGGTATATCGTTGATTTAAATACCTTAATGCGGCCGCAAGCTCTCCATCAGCTCCACCATATTGCTCGATTAAATATTTGGCTAAAGTCGGGTTGCACGTACTTACGCGGACAGGATATTGTAATTTTTTTTCGTATATCCACATGGAACGTAATTCCTCCTTTAAGTGAGCAAACTTTTGTTAAACCTGCCAGGGCCAAGGGGAATCATCCCAATTCCAAGGATACCCAGAATAACTGTTTCCATATTGCAGCAATGGGCCAAATTGACTTTCAAATTGTTTTTTTATATGTTTTCTTTCTTTTACATAATGATTAAATTGATGGATGGCTTCGAGATCATCTTGATGTGTATCTAGGTATAATGTAAGCTCTACAAGGACAAAATCGACCGCTTGCAGCTGATGCATTAATTGGTAATACTCATCAGGTATTTGCTTCATGTGAGTATCCCTCCAGTTGCTTTTTCGAGCGAATTGTACCAAGGGTCGTAAAATGCTTGCCAAAGTGTTCCGGCTTTAAGCGCCTCAAACGGAGAAAATTGCGGAAGATTTGGTGGCTGAAATCCAATATATAAATGAGGCGGTGTGGAGTAAGTTTTTTCAAGAATCGGTTTGCACGGGTCAAATGAACTTACAAATGGATGATAGGATTTAATATGAGTATTCATAGAATCCTCCCTATATATGACATCATTTAATTATATGAAATAAGTTCACTAACATGACATAAATCGTTATGATCGTGCAGGTTTTTCACATCATTTTGGAAGTATAATATAGGAGTGCAAGGATTATTACATTGAGGTGATGGAAATGTTCGTAAAAAATATCATGATTCCTAAACATGAGTGTTATACAGCCCAGGTGAATGTTACATTGAAGGAAGCGTTAAATATTTTAGAAGCAAATAAAATTGATGGTTTACCGATATTGAGAGAGGACAAATATGCAGGAGTTGTTACGAGATATCGAATATATGAAAACTATTTTCTATCCGATAAACCAAAGGATGAATTTCTATCATCAACCTATGTTAGTGATATTATGATTTATCAAGATAAGTATTTACAGGGAGCTGAGCTATTTGAAAGAACGCTCTTAGACTTAAAGGATTTTCCATTATTATCGGTTGTAGATGAAAATCTGACCTTCTTGGGAATTGTAACCCGTGCAGATGTATTGGATTCTTTTGAAAGCGCTTTTGGTGTTAATCGGCCAGGTGTTCGTATTGCGTTTACCTCAGTTGAAACAGAAGGAAGAATTGCCCGCTTATCTGAAATTGCTCATCATTTTCATGAGCATATCATTTCACTTGTTACTTTTGATGAAACGGATAAACTTGTTCGCCGAATTGTGATGAAAGTAGAAAAGAAAGATAATATTGATAAGTTCATCAAGAAGCTGGAGGAACATGGGTTCCGCATCCTTAGTGTCAAAGAGGACTAAAAAGTAATAAATTGATTTCAAATCCCGCCCATATAAGAAGATGAGCGGGTTATTTAATGGGAAGATTTTCTTAAGCCCGGTGGTAATGATGTAGACAATTCACCATTAAGGCCCCTGAACATACACTGAAAACAAGAGTCAGGTCACGGCAGGGGGCAAAAGCATGCGCTTGGAACGCTTAACAGCAAATAAAATAAAAATTTTTTTAACCTCTGATGATTTAATGGAAAGAGGACTTTCCAAAGAAGACATATGGAAGGAATCAAGTAAATGGAATCAACTGTTTCATGATATGCTGGAAGAGGCTAGCATTGAGTTTGATGTTGACATACAGGGTTCTGTTGCAGTAGAAATTTTCTCCCTTCAGGCTCAAGGTATGATCATGATTATTACCGTTAATGGGGTGAAAGAGGACGAAGATCTTTTATATGATGGTTTAATTGAAATGCAGGTCAGATTTGGAAGCTATGAGCATCTGTTATATGAATTTGCTGAATTTGAGGATCTAATTCGTGCGTTGAAAAGGCTCGCAGCTGCAGAAATTAGGGGCGGAAGTATATATGCCACCAATCATCATTATTACCTGCTGATGGATCATTTAGAAGCTGGAAAGAATGAAATGGCTGCATGTATTATATCAGAATACGGAAATACATCCATTCAAAGTCCATATGTACTTGCAGAATATGGAAATCTGATTATCAAGAACACAGCGGTCGAGACAATACTTCAATATTTTAATGATTAAAATACTTATAAGAAAGAAGAAGGGGGGAGTACCCCTTTTTATTTTTGAAAAAATGCATTATATCTTTTTCTTTATTAATAAATCATTTTGAAAAAGAATGTCAGCGTTTACATATAGGAACAATAATTATGAAAGAAAGTAATGATTTGTTCTTGCATTAATCATGTAAAGGTGTATACTTGTGACTGAAAGCGGACAACATTCGTAAAAGTGATTTTTTAGGAGGTTTACATATGGTAGCCGATAAAGGTACTGAAAAGACTAATCAAGAGGAAAAACATGATGTGTTAAAATCAACACAAACAGTCATTCATAAGGCCCTAGAAAAATTAGGTTATCCAGAAGAGGTATATGAACTATTAAAAGAGCCGTTACGATTATTGACAGTAAAAATTCCAGTCAGAATGGATGACGGTTCTATTAAAATATTTACTGGTTATCGCGCACAGCATAATGATGCAGTAGGACCAACAAAAGGCGGAATTCGCTTCCATCCGAATGTTACCGAGACAGAAGTGAAAGCCCTTTCAATCTGGATGAGTTTAAAATGCGGCATCGTAGATCTACCATATGGAGGCGGTAAAGGCGGTATTATTTGTGACCCTCGTGACATGTCATTTAGAGAATTGGAAAGACTAAGCCGCGGCTATGTTAGAGCAATAAGCCAAATTGTAGGTCCAACAAAAGATATCCCTGCACCTGACGTCTATACAAACTCACAAATTATGGCTTGGATGATGGATGAATACAGCCGTATTGATGAATTTAATTCTCCTGGATTTATCACCGGTAAGCCTCTTGTTTTGGGAGGGTCCCACGGGCGTGATTCTGCAACAGCAAAGGGTGTAACGATTTGTATTCGCGAAGCTGCCAAAAAGCGGGGCATACAGCTTGAAGGAGCACGTGTTGTTGTCCAAGGATTTGGTAATGCGGGAAGCTATTTGTCGAAATTCATGCATGATGCAGGGGCAAAGATTGTTGGTATTTCAGATGCATATGGCGCCCTTTATGATCCTAATGGCTTAGATATTGATTATTTGCTCGATCGACGCGACAGTTTTGGAACAGTTACGAAATTATTTAATAATACAATTACTAATAAAGAATTACTTGAATTAGATTGCGATATCTTAGTACCAGCAGCAATCGAAAACCAGATAACCGAAGAAAATGCCCATAATATTCGTGCTACTATTGTAGTCGAGGCTGCAAATGGACCGACAACCTTGGAAGCGACACAAATTTTAACTGAACGGGGAATCCTTCTTGTACCAGATGTATTAGCTTCTGCTGGCGGTGTAACGGTGTCATATTTTGAATGGGTTCAAAATAACCAAGGCTATTATTGGACAGAAGAAGAAGTAGAAGAAAAACTTGAAAAAATCATGGTAAAATCATTTAATAACATTTATGATACTGCTCAAACCCGCCGTGTTGATATGCGCTTGGCTGCTTATATGGTTGGAGTTAGGAAAATGGCTGAAGCAAGCCGATTCAGAGGCTGGGTATAATAACATTGAAATAAAAAAGAAAAACTCCTATCATAACATGGTAGGAGTTTTTATCATTATAATGAATTATGTACTTAAATTTTGAGGAGTGTAATCATTGTGCAAATAGAAGACGTGATCATTGTGGGAGGGGGGCCATGCGGTTTGGCAGCTGCCATCTCCCTTAAAGAAATCGGCAAGAATCCATTAATTATTGAAAAGGGGAATGTAGTTAACTCCATTTATCATTATCCAACACATCAAACCTTTTTCAGTACAAGTGAGAAATTAGAAATTGGTCATGTTCCATTTCTAAGCGATACTTACAAGCCGAAGCGAAATCAAGCACTTGTCTATTACAGAGAAGTAGCCAAAAGGAAGGAGCTCCGTATCCATTCATTTGAAAAAGTCTTGAAAGTATCTAAACAAGGGGATCTATTCATGGTTCATACTGATAAAAATAGCTATCGAACAAGCTATTGTATTATTGCTACGGGCTACTATGATCATCCAAATTATTTGAATGTACCTGGAGAAGATTTGCCAAAAGTGTTTCATTATTTTAAGGAGGCACATCCATATTTCGATACTGATGTTTGTGTAATTGGCGGGAAAAATTCCAGTGTAGATGCTGCGCTGGAGCTTGTAAAGGCGGGGGCCAGGGTCACTGTTCTATACAGGGGGAAAGAATACTCACCAAGTATAAAACCATGGATTCTGCCTGAATTTGACTCATTAGTCCGGAATGAGGTTATTAAGATGGAGTTTCAGGCAAATGTAAAGGAAATTACTGAAACACAAGTAGTCTATACAAAAGGTAATGAAGAGAAAGTAATCAAAAATGATTTTGTTTTTGCTATGACGGGCTATCACCCTGACCATCAATTTTTAGCAACTATGGGCGTGGAAATTGATGATGAGACAGGGAGACCGATCTATAACATGGATACTATGGAAACCAATGTACATGGCATCTATATTGCCGGTGTCATTGCAGCTGGAAACAATGCAAATGAAATATTTATAGAAAATGGCAAATTCCATGGCGGCCAAATTGCTCGTTCTATCTTAGAAAAGGAAACAAGAGTAAAAGAAAATCAGGAATAGGATATTGTTTGGAAAGTGTCAAAGATTCTATCATTTTCTTTAAGCTGGTTCCGTGTTACGATGAAATAAAACGGATTTGAAAAGAGGTTCATCATGCTGGGAATATTATCTGCCGGTATTGCACCCGGTTTGGCCTTGTTAAGCTACTTTTATTTAAAAGATGAATATGAGCCAGAACCCATTTCATTTGTATTTAGAACTTTTTTATACGGTGCACTCCTCGTATTTCCAATTATGTTTTTTCAACATATTATGGAAATAGAACATTTCGTGAAATCTGGACTTCTTGATGCCTTTCTTAATACGAGCCTGTTAGAAGAATTTTTTAAATGGTTTATCCTATTTTATGTTGTTTATCAGCATGTTGAATTTGATGAGCCTTTTGATGGAATCGTTTATGCGGTCTCGGTCTCGTTGGGATTTGCAACAGTTGAGAATATTTTTTATCTGATTGCAAATGGGATTGAACATGCCATTACAAGGGCGTTATTGCCTGTTTCAAGCCATGCGCTTTTTGGGGTAATTATGGGTTTTTATTTGGGTAAAGCCAAGTTTTCAGAAGGTAACAAATTCAAATGGATATTTCTGTCACTATTCGTCCCATTTATTTTGCATGGCTTCTATGACTATATTTTGATTTCGCAAGAAAATTGGCTGGTAATCATTTTTCCGTTTATGATATTCCTTTGGTGGTATAGTTTAAGAAAAGTGAAAAAAGCAAAAATATTGAGCGCGAACCATTGGAAAAAGCATTATCCGGTTCAAAAGTCCCTTCATCCATAAATGAAGGGACTTTTTTTATGGAATAAAAACATAGATAAGACAAAAAATAGGGATACTGAAAAAGATTTCTAACGGGGGTTATTATTCCATGTTGAAGAAAAAATTGCTTAATTCCTTCATTATATTTTCCCTTTTATCAGGGATATTGTCCTTTTTGCAGCCTAATGAAGTCCATGCTTTTTCAAACCAGGTATTACAAAAAGGGGCAGTTGGCAACGATGTAATTGAACTTCAATCAAGACTCAAAAATATCGGGTTTTTTCACGGTAAAATAGATGGTGTTTTTGGATGGAGTACATATTGGGCTTTAAGAAACTTTCAGTATGAATTCGGTCTTCCGATCGATGGTTATGCCGGAAGTAAGACAAAGGCGAAACTGGTTAAGGTAACGAAATATAATGGCGTTAGTGCGGCGAAGAACCAGGGGAATCCAACTCCGCCTAATTCTGCAGCCAAACCGAAGACAGTTAATACTCCAGAAGGAGTTACGGAAAACGACATTCGGTTGATGTCGAATGCAGTTTATGGGGAGTCGAGGGGCGAACCTTTTATTGGCCAAGTTGCAGTCGCTGCGGTAATTTTAAATCGGTTAAGCAATCCGGCATTTCCAAAAACGATTCCGGGAATTATTTTTCAGCCTGGAGCTTTTACAGCTGTGGCAGACGGACAAATCTGGCTGACACCCAATGAGCAATCGAAAAAAGCAGTAATTGATGCCCTAAACGGTTGGGATCCGACAGATAATGCCATGTACTATTTTAACCCCGCAACAGCAACCAGCCCTTGGATTTGGGGGAGACCTCAAATAAAGAAGATTGGGAAACATATTTTTTGTAAGTAGAGGTGATCAAAATTGATAAGAGGAATTTTAATTGGTGTACTTGTTCTTGCTATTGTGGGAACAGGATATTGGGGTTACCAGGAACATCAGGAAAAAAACGCAGTGCTTCTTAATGCAGAAAATAATTATCAACGGGCGTTTCATAATCTTACCTATCAAATGAATTTATTGCACGATAAAATCGGAGCCACACTTGCCATGAATTCAAGGCACTCATTATCACCATCACTAGCCGATGTTTGGAGAATTACTTCTGAAGCGCATAGTTCTGTCGGACAGCTCCCGCTGACATTATTGCCCTTTAATAAAACACAAGAGTTTTTAACGAATGTTGGAAACTTTAGTTACCGAACGGCAGTAAGAGATCTAGATAAGGAGCCGTTGACTAAACAGGAAACGAATACATTGAAAACTCTTTATAAACAGTCCGGAGAAATAAAAAACGAACTAAGAAATGTACAAACTATGGCAATAAAGCATAATCTGCGCTGGATGGATGTAGAGCTTGCCCTGGCTTCAGGGAAAGAAAATACGGATAATACGATTATTGATGGTTTCAAAATGGTGGAAAAAACTGCATCAGGTTATGATGAAGCCAATTTTGGGACAACTATGCTCAATCAGCAGTTGCAGGATGATCAGTTTAAAAACTTAACAGGAAAAACCATTTCACGTCAGGATGCAATAAGTATCGCTAAACATTACGTGAAAACAGATAAGAACTCTGATATTAAAGTTACAGAGAATGGAAAAGGATCACGATTTGGATTTTATAGTATTTCTATAAAAAATAATCAAACCGGGCAGGAAGTAAGTATGGACATAACCAAAAAGGGAGGACATCTGATTTGGTTAATGAATAGTCGTGACATATCAAATCAGGCAATAAGCTTACATGATGCTGCAGCGAAAGGGGCGGCATTTTTAAAAAATAATGGCTATAAAAATATGGTCGAATTTGAAGGCTCTCAGTATGACAATGTCGGAGTTTTTAATTTTGTAACGGAAATAAATGGTGTGAGAATATACCCGGAATCCGTTAAATTGAAGACTGCTCTTGACAATGGAGAAATTGTTGGTGTTTCTGCAGAAGGCTATTTGAAAATGTATCAAACTAGAAAAGTTGACAAACCTGCAATTTCAATAGAACAAGCCCGAAAAAAAGTTAATCCGAATCTCAAGATTATGGAAGATCGTCAATCAGTTATTATAAATGAATTAAATCAGGAAGTATTATGCTATGAATTTCTAGGCACTTTAGGAAATGACACATATCGGATCTTTATTAATGCTAAGAATGGAACAGAAGAAAAAGTAGAAAAACTGAATAATACAACTGGAACTACAGCAGTGTTTTAAGAAGAAGACACGGGAGTGAATGTTGACCTTGGCAAGGATAGAAGGAATTTTAATAAAAATCATCATTATTCAGTTTATATTTCTTTTTTTATCCCAACTGTTTTTTCATCAACTCGATGTTTTGCCGCAATTGCACGTTTTAACAAAATATGAAGGTGTAAATGGAGATGCTTTTACAGAAATTCTGCAAACCTTCAAAGGAAAAAGATAAAGCAGGGGAATCCTGCTTTATTTTTATGAATTAAAATAGAAAATTAAGAAGAACTTCACAAACTTATGGTAAAATAAAATCAGACATCATATGAGATAGATCATGTTTTTGAATTAGGAGGATTTATGAAGAAGAAAATTTCCATCGCAATTGACGGTCCTGCAGCTGCTGGGAAAAGCACCGTAGCTAAAATTGTGGCAGAAAAATTATCCTATATTTATATCGATACAGGTGCGATGTACAGAGCTTTGACCTATAAAGCAATTGCGAATAAATTAAATTTCGAAAATGAGAGTGCTTTAATCACCACTCTTATTGAAACAAAGATTGACTTGCTTCCATCTGAAAGTGGACAATTAGTTTTTCTTGATGATGTGAATGTAACCGATGAAATTCGTTCCTCAGAAGTAACGAACAATGTATCCATCGTTTCGAAACATCAAAAGGTCCGGGAAGAAATGGTTAGAAGGCAGCAGGATTTTGCCCGAAATGGCGGTGTAGTCATGGATGGCCGTGACATTGGTACGCATGTTCTGCCCCATGCTGAAGTGAAGGTTTTCCTTCTTGCCAGCGTAGAGGAAAGGGCGGAACGCCGTCACAGTGAAAATTTAGCTAAAGGCTTCCCGTCCGATCTTGAGAAATTAAAAGAAGAAATTGCTCTTAGGGATAAAATTGATTCTGAAAGAGAAATTGCTCCATTAAAAAAAGCTGTGGATGCAGCTGAAATCGACACAACCTCCATGACCATTCCTGAAGTAGTTGAAAAAATAATGGCTTTAGTGTATGAAAGGATTGGATGAGTGTGACGTGGTATTCGTTTGCAAAATCAGTTTGCTATGCTGTTTTTAAACCCTGGTATAGAATAGAAGTAATTGGGAAAGAAGATTTTCCAAAAGAGGGTGGAGTCCTTCTTTGTTCGAATCATATTCATAATTTTGATCCGATCGTAGTGGGAATAATGGCTCCAAGAACTGTTCATTTTATGGCGAAGGAAGAATTGTTTAATGTCCCTGTAATAGGCGGACTGGTTAAAAAATTAAATGCATTTCCAGTGAAAAGAGGTTTAACTGACCGGGATGCATTAAGGAAAGGTATAAATGTATTAAAAGAGGGACATGTTTTAGGACTTTTTCCGGAAGGTACAAGAAGTAAAACCGGTGAGTTGGGAAAAGGGCTGGCCGGTGCCGGATTTTTTGCCCTTAGAACTGATTGCAGTGTCGTACCGAGCGCCGTGATCGGACCATATAAAAGCTTGCGAAAATTAAAAATGGTATATGGAAAACCGATTCCGATGGATGAGCTGAAAAAAGCCAAAGCATCACCGGAAGAGGTAACTGAATTAATTATGTCAGAAATTCATAAACTTATTAATGAGCATCGATAGGTTCTGCTTGACAAAATAGCCCATTTGTAAGAAGTTAATTAAAGAGATTCTTTTTTTGAATATTCTTAAGACCGTTTTATATGTGATGGATGACCATATGAAAAATTCATCAAAACATATACCGATTTTGGAGCAATGGATTAAGGAGGATTACATATGTCTGAAGAGTTAAATCAAGTAGAAGTGAAAACCTTCGAGGTTGGAGACAAAGTGGCTGGACAAGTTACCAAAGTAGAAGAGAAGCAAGTGCTTGTTGATATTCAAGGCAGTAAACTGGATGGGATTATTCCAATCAGTGAACTTTCAAGCTTGCATATTGAAAAAGCTTCCGATGCAGTTAATGAAGGGGATCAATTAGAATTGGAAGTCCTTAAAGTAGAGGAAGAAGCCCTAATTCTATCTAAAAGAAAAGTGGATGCGGAAAAGGCATGGGAAACTCTGGAGCAAAAATTCCAAACTGGGGAAGTTTTTGAGGCTGAAGTAAAAGATGTCGTTAAAGGCGGACTTGTGGTTGACCTTGGAGTTCGCGGCTTTGTTCCAGCATCGCTAGTTGAAGCTTACTTTGTTGAAGATTTTAGCGATTATAAAGGCCGAGTTCTTACTTTTAAAATTGTTGAACTTGATAAGGATAAGAATCGCTTAATTCTATCTCATCGCGCTGTGGTGGAGGAAGAAAAAGGTAAACAAAAGTTGAACCGTCTGGATTCTCTTCAAGTGGGATCTGTAATTGAAGGTACCGTTCAACGAATTACTGATTTTGGTGCATTCGTGGATATTGGCGGTATTGATGGACTTGTGCATATTTCACAATTATCCCATGAACATGTTACGAAACCAACGGATGTTGTGCATGAAGGTCTAAAAGTGCAAGTGAAAGTATTAAGTGTTGACCGTAACAATGAACGGATTTCTCTTTCTATTAAAGAAACATTGCCTGGCCCATGGTCAAATATTTCTGAAAAAGCATCTAAAGGTACTATTTTAAAAGGAATCGTAAAAAGACTTGTATCATATGGTGCTTTTGTTGAAGTTTTCCCTGGCGTAGAAGGCCTTGTTCATATCTCTCAAATTGCACATAAACATATCGGTACACCTCACGAAGTTCTTAAAGAAGGACAAGAGGTAAATGTGAAGGTTTTAGATGTAAATGGCCAAGAGCAGCGATTGTCTTTAAGTATCAAAGAACTTCTCGAAAAAGATGTTGAAGAACACATTGAATATGAACTTCCAGAAGAAACCAAAGGTTTTCAACTTGGAGAAGTAATTGGTGATAAATTAAAGAATTTAAAAAAATAAATGGTGATTTAAGTGTCTAGATCTGAACGAAAATGGGACCACATTCGCTTTGCCCTTGAGAATGGGGATAAACATTCTTCGGTTTTCGATGAAATAAAATTTATTCACCAAAGTTTACCGGGAATTAGCGTGGGTGACGTTCAGTTAGATTGTTCAATTGGCGAACTTTATTTAAGTTCGCCAATTTTTATCAATGCAATGACTGGCGGCGGCGGTGAAAAAACCTTTCGAATTAATAAGGAAATGGCTATAGCGGCCAGAGAAACAGGATTGGCCATGGCAGTAGGTTCACAAATGGCTGCCATAAAAGATAAAAGCCAGAGATATACATTTGAAGTGGTCAGAAAAGAAAATCCATCAGGTATCGTGATTGCTAATTTGGGCAATGAAGCAACTGCTGATCAGGCGAAAGAAGCAATTGATATGATTGAGGCAGATGCATTACAAATTCATTTGAATGTTATTCAAGAGTTGACTATGCCTGAGGGTGATCGTGACTTTACAGGTGCTTTAAAAAGAATTGAGGCAATTGTTAAGGAAGTGGAGATTCCCATAATCGTCAAAGAGGTTGGATTTGGCATGTCAAAGGAAACTGTTGATTTACTTTCGGCTGTTGGTATTTCAATAGTTGATATCGGCGGTTTTGGCGGCACAAATTTTGCTGAAATAGAAAATAAACGGCGTGAAAAGGAGTTTGCCTTTTTCGCTGATTGGGGTATTCCAACGCCAATTTCTATTATTGAAGCAGCTTCTTCTTCAAATAACGTAACCATTATCGGTTCCGGCGGTTTTAGGAACGCATATGATATGGTAAAGGGTTTGGCACTAGGTGCTGATATGGTTGGGGTTGCGGGTTATTTTCTTCGCGTATTATTTAATGAAGGATTGGATGCCTTAATAGCAGATGTTGAAAAAATCCATCAAGAGATCACAATCATGATGACTGCCCTGGGGGTAACTCGGATTTCAGATTTAAAAAAGGTTCCCCTGATTATATTTGGTGAAACTTATCAATGGCTCCACCAAAGAGGAATTGAACCAACATCATTCAGCAGACGGAATTTGTCATGAAAAGGCTCCTGCTTTCGCAGGAGCCTTTTTAAATGAAAATCTTGACTTTGAGATTTGTCCGGCTCAACAAACAAAACAACGATCTCAAGAGTGCCCTGTTTTCTTATTAACTGTATTTTCCGTCGTTAAGCCCTCGAGCTTCTTCAGGACTTGAAAGTTTGGTTGCCCCTGGATAATGCAATGCTTGATCGCGATCAGATTCTACTGTTCTGCTCTCTTTTATTTTTTTCTCTTGACGGTCTTTTCCCATTTGTCGACACCTCCCTATTTATAAGATGATACACACCGAAATTATTATTCAAGGAAGTATGAAATGATAGTATTTTTTCCAATAATGAAAATAATAGGAGGTGTGTATGTGATGGAAGGTGCCGTTTTTTATTTGATTTTTTGGTCATTATGGGTATATATAACTTTTATATTACAAAGGAAGTACTTTTATCGCCTTAAGCTTGCAGCCATGATTCTGATCATCATTATATTTTCTGGAAGTCAATTTTCTTTGGGTCCCTTTCATTTTTTCAGCAGTGGCATGGTTCTGCTTTTTTTCAGTTATTTATTTATAAGCCAAGAAAAAAAGAAAACGATCATTTATCTGCTTATTTGTTCCTTGATTGTGACAATTGCTTATGTTTCATTCCATTTATTTGAAATATACGATCCAATTTGGATTATATTTAATAAGGATTGGATGCAAGGAATTTGTATCGGATTTTTAGCAGTGTCCTTGCAAAAAACACTGAAGGGCAGACTTCTGGTTATAGTGAGTGGAACCATGCAGGGGGAGCTGCTATATGCTTATTTTCTAAACCAATATCAATTTCCGTATACCATAGGTTCATTTGACTATTTAGATGTTTGTTCGCTAGTTGTGGTATTGTTATTGGGGTGGAGTTTGTTAGAAAATGCCGGAACTTTTTTTCAAAATTATTTTCATTTTTCGGAGAAAGAGAAGCAAAAATCGTCATAAGTATAGAATCTGTTTCACAATTCATTGCAGAAAAGGATTAACATTGCTAAAATGAGAAAGTTAAGCCCTTCTCCCTTACAGAAGGGTTTCTTTAAATTAGGCTTTGTTAAATGTGGCTGTTGTGTTCCGATTTCAATTAGCATGGTTAGAAAATCAATAATGACTTTATGCGCAGCCTTAAATTAAATACAAGCCGATGATCAAATTGAAAATTACTTATTTTAAGATAGAAAGGATGGCGATTAAAATGGTTAAACCTGTTATTGCCATTGTAGGACGTCCGAATGTAGGAAAATCTACGATATTTAACCGTATTGCCGGCGAAAGAATTTCAATTGTTGAGGATGTACCTGGGATAACGAGAGATCGAATTTATAGCTCTGGTGAATGGTTAACACATGAATTTAATATTATTGATACTGGTGGTATAGATATTGGTGACGAACCATTTTTGGAGCAAATACGCCAACAGGCTGAAGTAGCAATTGACGAAGCTGATGTGATTATTTTTCTAACAAATGGAAGAGAAGGTGTCACTCCATCTGATGAAGAAGTGGCCAAAATTTTATATAAATCAAAAAAACCAGTCGTTTTAGGGGTAAATAAAATTGATAATCCTGAGATGAGAGAACAAATTTATGACTTTTATGCATTAGGATTTGGAGAGCCTATTCCTGTTTCTGGTTCTCATGGGCTTGGACTAGGCGATTTATTGGATGAGGCAGCAAAACACTTCCCTCAAGGCAAACAAAAGGATTACGATGAAGATGTAATCAAATTTTCATTAATTGGTCGACCGAATGTAGGAAAATCTTCTTTAGTCAATGCTATTCTAGGGGAAGAACGCGTTATTGTCAGCGATATTGCCGGCACTACGAGGGATGCGATCGATTCTCCTTATACATTTAATGGCGATAAATTTGTCATCATTGATACGGCTGGAATCAGGAAAAAAGGAAAAGTATACGAAACCACCGAAAAATATAGTGTGCTTCGTGCGTTGCGGGCAATTGAACGATCAGATGTTGTTCTTGTGGTAATTAATGCAGAAGAAGGAATTATTGAACAGGATAAGAAGATAGCCGGTTATGCCCATGAAGCAGGTAGAGCGGTAGTTATTGTTGTCAATAAATGGGACGCTATTGAAAAAGATGAGAAGACAATGAAAGAATTTGAACAAAAAATACGTGATCATTTCTTGTTTCTTGATTATGCACCAATTGTTTTCCTCTCTGCTAAGACGAAAAAACGGATCCATACATTGCTGCCAATGATTCAATTGGCAAGTGAAAATCATTCTATGCGTGTTGAAACAAGTATACTTAATGATATTATCATGGATGCTGTTGCCATGAACCCGACCCCAACAGATAAAGGAAAAAGACTTAGAATTTATTATACAACACAGGTTTCCGTGAAACCGCCAACTTTCGTTATTTTTGTAAATGATCCTGAATTGCTTCATTTCTCATATGAACGTTTCTTGGAAAATCGAATTAGAGATGCCTTTGGTTTTGAAGGGACTCCAATCAAAATTTACGCAAGGGAAAGAAAATAATAGAAAGCAGGTGCGTTAAGATGGAGATTAAACAACCTGAAACGATTGCTGTTGTAGGAGCTGGGTCGTGGGGGACTGCACTTGCCATGGTATTGGCAGATAATGGTCATGATGTTCGACTATGGAGCCATAATGAGAATCAGGTTAGCGAAATAAATGAACATCATACAAATAAAAAATACTTGCCAGACATTGCTCTGCCAGAAAAAATTGTTGGCTATGCATCTTTATCCGAGGCATTAGCAGAAATGGAAACGATTATTTTAGCTGTTCCAACAAAGGCGATTCGGGAAGTCCTGGGAAAAATCTGCGCCGTCATTGTAAACCCGGTGACGATTGCTCATGTCAGCAAAGGGATTGAACCTGATACCCTTTTACGGATTACGGAAGTAATTAAGGAGGAAATGCCAAAAGAGCTGTTAAAAGATGTTGTTGTCCTTTCAGGTCCAAGTCACGCAGAAGAAGTAATATTAAGGCATCCAACAACTGTTACCGTATCTTCGGAAAATATGGCAGCCGCTGAGAAAATTCAGGACATTTTTATTAATCAATACTTTAGAGTTTATACAAATGCGGATGTTGTCGGAGTTGAAATTGGTGGTGCGCTGAAAAATATCATTGCCCTCGCAGCAGGAATTTCCGACGGTCTGGGATATGGTGATAATGCAAAGGCAGCCTTAATTACAAGAGGTTTGGCAGAAATTGCCCGACTCGGTGCTAAAATGGGAGCGAATCCTCTTACTTTTTCTGGTTTAGCAGGTATTGGTGATTTAATCGTCACGTGTACCAGTATTCATTCAAGAAATTGGCGGGCAGGCAATATGCTTGGTAAAGGGAAAACCCTTGATGACGTACTTGACAATATGGGGATGGTAGTAGAAGGAGTTAGAACGACTAAAGCAGGGTATCAGCTTGCCGAAAAGTATGATGTTAACATGCCGATCACTTGTGTATTATATGACGTTTTGTTTAATGGGAAAAATGCAAAAGATGCAGTGGACGAGCTAATGGCGCGTGGCAGAACCAATGAAATGAGAGAGTTGGTTAATATTTTGGATGAAAGAAATTTATAATCTGAAAAATGTGCATTTTTAATAATAAAATAGGCGTTCGATGATACGCTTTTTGTTGAAATTGCATACAATGCACAGAAGTTACTTGGTAGTATGACGCCTGGAGTTTGGGTTATTTAGTCCATCTGGCTGAAGTAAAGAAGTCGCCCATCTTTACTTCAGCTTTTTTAATGCCAATTATGATATAATTACAGTCGTAAAAGGGGGAATTTACGATGTCACCAGGCATGTTAAAAATGTGGATATCAATAGCTGGCATGGCCCTTATGTTTTTGGCGATTTTTACAATTTATTTAAGCAGGTTTAAAGTAAAAGGGGCGCTGCGATTCATCACTGCTATCTTTGCCTATCTTTGTATGATTGCAGCTGGATTTACATTACTTATAGTTTTCTTTACTTAAGAGTTTAAATTACATAAATAAAGGTGATTCTATGAAATTAAGACTGGCTGGCTGTATGCTGGTGATGACTATTTTTCTATTATCAGGATGTATGTATCCTGAGGAAAATTTGGCAAAGAATCAAATCCCTTATAAAGATCAAATCCAATCCGTTCAAACAGCTGTGGATGAATTTAGAAAAGATAATGGCGGAATTTTGCCGATTAAAACAAAAGAAGTGAACACCCCGATCTATCAAAGATACCCAATCGATTTTAAAAAGCTTACACCCCAATACTTATCTGACCCTCCTGGAAATGCTTTTGAAAGCGGAGGGATTTTTCAGTACGTGATTATTAATGAGGAAACAAATCCAACAGTAAAACTACTTGATTTACGGATGGCAGATACGATTCGTGATATTAATCTGAGAATTAAAGCAGCTGGATACCCGCCATACAAAGCGCAAATAGCTAAAAACGTTTATTCCCTTGATTTTAAACAATTGGGCTATGATAAGCCGCCATATGTTGTTAGTCCTTTTACCCAACAAAATTTATCGTTTGTTGTAACGGGACAAGCTGAGGTATACGTAGATTATCGACCTGATTTGTATCAAGCTCTTAAGAAAGCACATAAAGAAATAAAACCAGGTCAAGATATTCGTTCCCTGCTTGTACAAAACTCCATGTTTGTTCCTGCTTTTTCACTGCCATATACCGTGGATGAAAAGAATAATGAACCCGTATTTTTAGAAGAATAAGATCGTCTTTATATATTTATGGCATAACCCTTTTCCTGCGAAATATATTGTAGGAGAAGGGTTTTTTGTTATAAAAAATACGATTGCGGGTAATGGCCCTAATCGTCAATATAGATAAACCCTCCATTAAATTAAATGTATGGGCAAAACACATATCATGTAGAATTTTAGATTTTAGATTATTGAATAAGGAGGTAAAAATTTTAGAAAACAGTCATAACAAGATAGGACAACATCATAAACATATACTGTCCTAAAATATCTGAATGGATTGTTTTATCCCACTTTACTCTATGATCAGGAGGGGATCACTTGGAAAAGGTTGATATTTTTAAAGATATCGCCGAAAGAACAGGCGGTGATATTTATTTAGGAGTAGTAGGCGCAGTACGAACCGGAAAATCAACATTTATTAAAAAGTTTATGGAGCTAGTTGTATTACCTAATATAGCCAGCGAGGCAGAGAGATCGCGGGCACTGGATGAACTTCCGCAGAGTGCTGCTGGTAAAACAATTATGACCACAGAACCGAAATTTGTGCCGAATCAGGCTGCGACAGTAAATGTTGATGAAGGGTTAAATGTCAATATTAGATTGGTTGATTGTGTTGGCTATACGGTACCTGGTGCGAAGGGCTACGAGGATGAAAATGGGCCAAGAATGATTAATACACCGTGGTATGAAGAGCCCATTCCATTTCATGAGGCAGCTGAAATCGGAACAAGAAAGGTAATTCAAGAGCATTCCACGATCGGCGTGGTTGTAACAACGGATGGATCCATTGGAGAAATTCCAAGAAGCAATTATATCGAAGCAGAGGAAAGGGTCATTGAAGAGCTGAAGGAAGTCGGCAAACCATTTATTATGGTGATTAACAGCGCCCAGCCACATCATCCCAGCACGGAAACATTAAGAACAAATCTGGCAGATAAATATGATATTCCAGTTATTGCGATGAGTGTTGAAAGCATGAGAGAAAATGATGTTTTGAATGTTCTTCGCGAGGCACTGTATGAATTTCCTGTACTTGAAGTCAATGTTAACCTTCCGAGTTGGGTAATGGTATTAAGGGAAAATCATTGGCTTAGAGAAAGCTATCAGGATGCTGTGAAGGAAACGGTGAAAGATATCAGGAGATTAAGAGATGTAGACCATGTCGTTCAGCAATTCAGCGAATACGAATTCATTGAAAGAGCGGGACTTGCAGGAGTTGAGATGGGCTCAGGTATTGCTGAAATCGATCTTTTTGCTCCCGATGAATTGTATGATGATATTTTAAAAGAAATTGTAGGGGTCGAAATAAGAGGAAAAGATCATCTGCTTGAACTAATGCAGGATTTCGCGCATGCAAAAGCAGAATATGATCACATTTCAGATGCGCTGAAAATGGTTAAACAAACAGGATATGGAATCGCTTCACCTTCTCTTGCTGATATGAGTTTGGAAGAGCCGGAAATTATTCGTCAGGGTGCTCGATTTGGTGTAAGGTTAAAAGCCGTGGCCCCATCCATCCATATGATTAAAGTGGATGTTGAATCGGAATTTGCACCAATTATTGGAACTGAAAAACAAAGTGAAGAACTTGTCCGCTATTTAATGCAGGATTTTGAAGATGATCCATTATCTATTTGGAATTCAGATATTTTTGGGCGCAGTTTAAGTTCAATCGTCCGTGAAGGCATTCAAGCAAAGCTGTCTTTAATGCCTGAGAATGCTAGATACAAATTGAAGGAAACCCTTGAAAGAATTATAAATGAGGGTTCTGGCGGATTAATTGCCATAATCCTTTAGGCTACAGACTCCGGTGGGGGAGTCTTTTTTTTATGTAAATAATGTCGAAAAATAGTAGATTTTCTGTGAAGGAAAGAAAAGATTACCATAATTTCATGAATTCTTCTTGCTATGCTGTTTTGATTGTGATAATCTTTTAACAGAATTACGTTATAGTGCTAAAGCCTTGATATCATGGGGTTTTTACAATAAATAGATTTTAAATGCCATAGTCGTTAAATTGTCTAAACTTTGGCTATAAAAGTGCACTATTAACGTATAGAATTTAAAAAAATTGTTTAGAAATGTAGATAAGTAATCTTATTTACTCTGATTACCCTTTGGGAGGAGGTGAATGGCATGAACAAGACAGAACTTATCAATGCAGTAGCTGAGGCAAGTGAACTTTCTAAAAAGGATGCTACAAAAGCAGTTGATGCTGTTTTTGACACAATTTTAGATGCTTTAAAAAATGGTGATAAAGTACAATTAATCGGTTTTGGTAACTTTGAAGTACGTGAGCGTGCAGCGCGTAAAGGTCGCAACCCTCAAACTGGTGAGGAGATCGAAATTGGCGCAAGTAAAGTTCCTGCTTTCAAACCGGGTAAAGCGCTTAAAGATGCAGTAAAATAATTACATAAATTTATTGCTTTAAGTGAATGCTTAAGAGCCAAGGCCATGGTTAAGCCCATGGCCTTTTTTCTATTCGGAGGTTAATGTGTAAAGAGAGTGGTCAGGCGTCGATTAAAGCATTTCCACCTTTCATTTTTGCTTGTATTGAAAAGTTTGTGCTAATATGAATGTGTCATCTCATCTTGACAGAACTTAGGGGGAATTTAAGCATGTCAGAAGTAAATCGTGCCCAAATTGAAGAGGCGGTGCGTTTAATATTAGAAGCCATCGGTGAAGATCCGAATCGTGAAGGTCTTCAAGATACACCAAAACGCGTTGCGAAAATGTATGAAGAAGTTTTTAGCGGATTAAATGAGGATCCGAAGGTACATTTTGAAACTATTTTTAGTGAAGACCATGAAGAATTGGTGTTAGTCAAGGATATTCCGTTCTACTCCATGTGCGAGCATCATCTTGTTCCTTTCTTCGGTAAAGCACATGTTGCGTATATTCCTCGAAATGGACGTGTTACCGGCCTGAGCAAACTGGCTAGAGCTGTTGAAGCAGTTGCTAAAAGACCTCAACTTCAGGAAAGGATTACTTCCACTATTGCTGAAAGTATGATGGAAAAGCTTGAGCCACATGGTGTAATGGTCATCGTGGAAGCTGAACATATGTGCATGACCATGCGAGGAGTTAAAAAACCTGGTTCCAAAACGGTTACAACGGCTGTTCGCGGTACATTGGCAACTGATTATACTACTCGTTCTGAAATCCTTTCTTTAATTAAATAAATTTTGATGAAGAGGAATTTACATTACCATTATTTGGGGTGATCAAAAGTGGATAAGAACATGCAAAATAACGATTATGTTGTAATTAAAGCGATGGAAGATGGAGTAAATGTCATTGGATTAACAAGAGGGACTGATACCAAGTTTCATCATTCTGAAAAGCTGGATAACGGAGAGGTACTTATCGCCCAGTTTACAGAGCATACTTCAGCGATCAAGATTAGGGGAAACGCCAAAATTCTTACCCAATATGGTGAGATCGATAGTGAATGGAAGAAATAGGAGCCGGACATTATAATTTTACAGTTCTTTCTAAAATTATTGCTTCAAAAAAAGTGGAAGTGTATTTATTTTGTGAATTCCCGCCAATGAAATCTCTTTTATGATATAATGGTGTCTGGCTTATTTGAAAAAATGGAGATTTTTACAAAGCTGAAACATATATTTTATGCTGGGAATTGAAAAATACATAGAGTAAGTTTACTTTGGTAAGCAAGGGTGATAAAAATGCAAAACATTCCACAGAAATTTACAAGTGTAAAAGAGAAACTTGAGAAACGCGTTTTTGACGCTTACTTGCTTAAATATATTGAAACACCAATTATTGATAAGGATAAGCTTCTTATCCTTATTTCTATGATGGATGAACTGGAATTGCCATTTAAGACGGTGGAGAAATATTGTTTGGCAACCATGCTCATTCAAATTGCCCTTGATACCCATGAACATATCAACAAATTTTCTGAAGATGGTAAAACAAGACAGCTTACCGTTTTGGCAGGAGATTATTACAGCGGCATGTATTATAAGCTGCTTTCAGAAACGGAAGATATATTAATGATAAAGGCTTTGTCAGCCGGCGTTAAAGAAATAAATGAAAATAAGATTATGGTATACCACCAAAACTCTGAAACCATTGAGAAACTTATGAAGAGTGTAAAGATAATTGAAAGCTCGATTCTGATTAAGCTTGCCGGACATCTAAATTTGAACCGCTGGAGCGAAATTTTGTCGAATTTGTTTTTTTTCAAACGTTTGCTAATGGAAAGAAGCAGGTATATTAAGGGTGAAAGCTCTGTCTTATTTGATGCATTGAAAAAAGTAACTTTTCAAAAACATGAATTTACTATAAATGATTATTCAGCTGAACAACAAAAGCTATTATTGGTATGCGAACGCTATTTGGAACATTCCAAACAAGCAATTGAAAATGAAATTCTTAATTTATCGTTTATAAATGATCTGCTTTCAACCAGAATTTCTGCACTGCTAGATCAATACCAGCCAGTTGTCAAAACTTTTGTGGAAGAAGGGTAAAAACATGCAGCAATCGAAAGAACAACGGGTTCATCATGTATTTGAAAAGATATCAGACAACTATGATAAAATGAACTCTGTTATCAGTTTTCAACAGCACATCAGATGGCGGAAGGATACAATGAAAAGAATGAACGTCCAGCCCGGATCCAAAGCACTTGATGTATGCTGTGGTACAGCTGATTGGACGATTGCCTTAGCGGATGCAACGGGGCCGACTGGTGAGGTTACCGGCCTGGATTTTAGTAATAACATGCTGAAAGTTGGAGAGGAAAAAATTAAAAGGTTAGGGCTTAAACAGGTGAAATTAATTCAGGGGAATGCCATGGAGCTCCCATTTCCCGATAATAGTTTTGATTATGTAACAATTGGATTTGGATTAAGAAATGTACCGGATTATCTCCAAGTGTTGAAAGAAATGTTCCGTGTGTTAAAACCTGGCGGAATTGCTGTATGCCTCGAAACTTCCCAGCCTACCCTAATTGGTTATCGACAGCTTTTTTTCATTTATTTTCGCTTTATCATGCCATTATTCGGAAAACTATTTGCAAAAAGTTTTAATGAATATTCTTGGCTTCAAGAGTCGGCTCGTGATTTTCCGGGTATGAAGGAATTGGCTCGTTTATTTGAACAAGCTGGTTTTAGTGATGTTAAATATAAATCATATAGCGGCGGTGCCGCGGCAGTCCATATTGGAAACAAAGAAAGAAATATGTAATGTCCTATATGGGACGATATTTAGAACAAAGACGGGATGAAAAGCTGGGTGAATACAAATGAAATTAAAAATGATGTATTCATTTTTGAATTCGGATATTAACATTATAGAGAAAAATCTGGAAGAGACACTACAATCAGAGTCTCTTCTTTTGAAGCAAGCTTCAATGCATACATTACAAGCCGGAGGAAAAAGAATTCGTCCTGTTTTTGTTTTGCTTGCTGGTAAATTTGGTCATTATGATATTAATGTAATGAAGAATGTAGCGGTAGCATTGGAACTTATACATATGGCATCACTCGTTCATGATGATGTAATTGATGATGCAGATCTTCGCAGAGGCCAGCCGACTGTGAAAGCCAAATGGGATAACAAGACTGCCATGTACACGGGTGATTTTGTTTTTGCATTAGCGCTTGAATTGATGACAAATATTAAGCGCCCTTCTGCCCATAAAATTTTGGCGAATACAATTGTTGAAGTGGCTATCGGAGAAATACAACAAATAAAAGACAAATACCGTTTCAATCAAAATCTGCGAGATTATCTTAGAAGAATTAAAAGAAAAACAGCCTTACTAATTGCTGCCAGCTGTCAGTTGGGTGCCATTGCTGCCGGCGTTGAAGAAGCTGTTCATAAAAAATTATATCTCTTTGGCTATTATGTGGGTATGTCCTTTCAAATTATTGATGACATTTTAGATTTTACAGCCACTGAAAAAGAGCTGGGAAAGCCTGCTGGAAGTGACCTGTTGCAAGGAAATATTACTGCGCCTGCCCTTTTTGCGATGGAAAATCTGAGCATCCGAAAGGAAATCGAAAAAGTTAATGAACATATGTCTCCGTTTGAAATAGCTAATATTATTTCCCTTATTAAAAAATCAGGTTCAATTGAAAAATCTATCTCTTTAAGCGATCGATATTTAAGTAAAGCACTTACCGTTCTGGAGGAGCTTCCTGAAAATAAAGTAAAAAGGTCATTAAGAGATATTGCCAAATTTATTGGTAGAAGAAAATTTTAAGTGCCAGTCTCTCTATTGGAATGCCTTGCATAATAATCAAAAAAATGTTAACATTTTCGTGGATTGTCAACAAGACAATAATTATACATATCGAATTAGGAGTGGAATTCATGGAGAGAACATTTTTAATGGTTAAACCGGATGGGGTACAACGCAATTTAATTGGTGAAATTGTTGGTCGTTTCGAAAGAAAAGGCTTTCAATTGGTTGGAGCAAAATTAATGAGCATCCCAACAGAACTGGCACAGGAACATTACGGTGAACATAAAGAACGCCCGTTTTTCGGCGAATTAGTTGATTTCATTACTTCAGGTCCAGTTTTTGCAATGGTATGGGAAGGTGAGAACGTCATTGCAACAGCAAGACAAATGATGGGTTCAACCAATCCTAAAGATGCAGCACCTGGAACCATTCGCGGGGATTTTGGCTTGACAGTAGGTAAAAATGTTATTCATGGCTCCGACTCTCCAGCCAGTGCAGAACGTGAAATTAACTTATTCTTTAAAAATACGGAATTGGTAGATTACTCCAAATTAATGAATGGTTGGATTTATTAATTTTTGATCAAAAGCACTTGTAATTAAACAAGTGCTTTTTTGTATACGATTTCAAAAAAATAATTTATTCTTTTCTGAATTGTCCTACTAGGCTAAATGAGCATGATATGTTATATTGATACATAATTCTTTAATGAGTTGAAGGGGGAAAGAGAATGGTTTTAAGGTACTTGACAGCAGGAGAATCACACGGACCGATATTAACAACCATTTTAGAAGGCTTACCAGCAGGAATGCCGCTGGCAGCGGAGGAAATTAATGTGGAGCTTTCAAGAAGGCAACAAGGTTATGGTCGTGGAAGAAGAATGCAAATAGAAAAAGATACAGTGGAAATTACATCAGGAGTTCGTCACGGTTACACTCTTGGTTCACCTGTTGCCCTTGTGGTAGAAAATAATGATTGGAAACATTGGACAAAAATTATGGGCGCGGAAACCCTTGAAGAAGGCGAAGAAGAAGAGATTAAAAGAAAAGTAACAAGGGCGCGTCCTGGGCATGCGGACCTTAATGGTGCGTTGAAATACGGCCACCGAGATATGAGAAATGTGCTTGAACGTTCTTCTGCTCGGGAAACGACAGTCCGTGTAGCTGCTGGCGCCGTTGCAAAGAAACTTTTATCATTAGTTGGAATTGATATTGTCGGATATGTGGTTGATATTGCAGGAATAAAAGCAAAGTCAGATCCATCTCTTACTTTAGAAGCCATCAAGGAACGCAGTGAGAATTCACCGGTCCGTACCGTAGATTCTGCTGCAGAGAAGGAAATGATGAACGCCATTGACGATGCGAAGAAAAATGGAGATTCCATTGGTGGAATAGTGGAAGTAATGGTAACAGGAATGCCTGTAGGAGTAGGCAGTTATGTACATTATGACCGCAAATTAGATGCGAAATTGGCTGCAGCCATTGTAAGTATCAATGCCTTTAAAGGAGTCGAATTCGGAATCGGATTTGATGCAGCAAGAATTCCAGGCAGTGAAGTCCATGATGAGATTCTCTGGAGTGATGAACAGGGTTTTTACAGGAAAACGAATCGCCTGGGCGGATTTGAAGGCGGAATGACCACAGGAATGCCGATTATCGTCCGTGGAGTCATGAAACCGATCCCTACCCTTTACAAGCCATTAATGAGCGTGGATATTGAGACTAAAGAGCCTTTTGCAGCAAGTATTGAGCGGTCAGACAGCTGTGCCGTCCCAGCAGCAGCGGTTGTTGCAGAGAATGTTGTCGCTTGGGAGCTTGCAAGTGCATTGGTGGATCAATTTTACAGTGACCGCTTTGAAACGTTTGCTGAAGAAATTAGAAGGCAGCGCGAATATGCGAGGGAATTTTAATGGAAACGATTCATATCGAAACAGAGTCTAAAAACTATAATGTTTTTCTCGGGGAAGGCGTAACGAAAGAAATCCCTGCCTTTTTAACGAATCGACTTCCTAATTTAACGAAAATTTTGGTGATCACTGATGAAACAGTTGCTGCTCTTCACCTTGGAGAGTTGCTAACTGCTTTAAAACCCTGGAATCCTGCTGTTTTTACAGCCCCAGGTGGTGAAAAAGCCAAGACGTTCGAGGTATATTATAATGCATGTTCGGCAGCATTAGAGAACCGTCTTGATAGGCATTCTGTTATTTTGTCATTTGGCGGTGGGGCAGTTGGCGATTTATCGGGCTTTGTGGCGGCTTCATATATGCGCGGTATTTCGTTTATTCAAATCCCGACAACTATTTTAGCCCATGATAGTGCTGTGGGAGGGAAAGTTGCCATTAATCATCCTCTTGGAAAAAATATGATCGGAGCATTCCATCAACCGGAAGCAGTATTTTATGATTTAAACTGGCTGAAAACACTTTCGAAGCAGGAAATCCGTTCTGGATTTGCAGAAGTGATTAAGCATGCTCTAATCTTTGATGCTGATTTTTATGAATGGCTATATACAAATATCCATCATCTGGATGAACTTACTTTTGACCAGTTGTCAGAATTTCTCCAGAAAGGCATCCGGATTAAAAATGAATTTGTAAGCCGCGACGAAAAGGAAGCAGGCATTCGGGCTTATTTAAATTTTGGTCATACATTAGGCCATGCGATCGAAGCGGAAATGGGATACGGAAATTTCACGCATGGGGAATCGGTTATGATCGGTATGATTTTCGCTTTAAAGGTTAGCCAGGAACTGTTGAATTTGTCATTTGATTTGGATAAATTTATTTCATGGGTTGAGAGCTTAGGCTATCAAACGAAGATTCCTAGCCAATTGGCTGTTGATGCTTTAATTAGCAGAATGAAACAGGATAAAAAGTCAATCGGAGAATCTGTGCGATTTGTCTTGCTGGAGCAGGTAGGAGAACCTGTTCTCAAGAAAATATCGGATTCCTTACTATTGGAAAAGATTAATTGTTATTTGAAAGGAGATATATCATGATCAGAGGGGTGAGAGGAGCGACGACTGTAGCAATCAATACAGAAGAGGCTATAATCTCTGCGGCTGAGGAGCTTTTGGCAAAGATCATTGATGTTAACCAGATCCAGCCGGATTCCGTCGCATCTGTTTTTATTTCAACTACAGATGATCTTAATGCAACTTTTCCGGCAAAAGCATTACGCAATTTTGCAGATTGGACATATGTACCAGTTATGTGCATGCAAGAAATTCCAGTTTCCAATTCTTTAAAAATGTGTATCAGATTTATGATTCATGTAAATACAGATTTAGCGCAAGAAGAAATCGTTCATGTTTATTTAAACGAGGCAATCAAGCTTAGACCGGATTTGGGCAATAGAATGTCATTATAAACAATTTCAATAAAAATGTGGAATGGAGTGAGGAAAATGAGATGGAAAGATCAGTTATTAACGCTAACTCCTTATCAGCCGGGAAAATCTATTGAATCAGTGAAAAAACAATATAATTTGGAGCAAATTGTTAAACTTGCCTCCAATGAAAACCCTTTTGGCTGTTCGATTAAAGTACGTAATGCTTTAAAAGAAGAATTAAATGGTCTCGAGATATATCCTGATGGATATGCTTCTAATTTAAGAGAAAAGCTGGCTGCTTTTTTACAGGTAAATGAGGAAGAATTGATCTTTGGAAATGGTTCAGACAATCTGATCCAAATTATTTCAAGATCTTTGCTTCATCCAAATGCAAGCACCATAATGGCTACTCCGACTTTTTCTCAATATCGCCATAATGCTGTGATTGAAGGAGCCATTATCAAGGAAGTTCCACTTGTTAATGGAGGGCACGATTTGGAGGGCATGCTTGCAGCTATTGATGAACAGACAAACGTGATTTGGGTTTGTAGTCCCAATAATCCTACTGGTACATATATACCGGAAAATAAATTAATCCCATTCTTAGAAAAAGTGCCATCACATATTCTTGTTGTACTTGATGAAGCTTATTATGAATATGTTGCAGCTGACGATTACTATGATTCTATCGACCTTACCCGGAAATATCAAAATTTAATTGTTTTAAGGACTTTTTCAAAGATATACGGACTGGCATCTTTAAGGGTAGGATATGGCATTGCTAATCGTGAAATCATTAAAGCGCTTGAACCTGCGAGAGAACCATTTAATGTTAATTCGTTAGGTCAACTGGCTGCTGCTAATGCAATTGAGGATCAAAATTTCATCGAAAATTGCAAGAGGGAAAATCGACAAGGTTTACAATTATTTTATGATTTTTGCGAACAAAACCAGTTAGATTATTATCCTTCACAAACAAATTTCATCTTAATTGATTTCAAAGTAGATGGGGATCGGGTGTTCCAATATTTACTTGAAAAGGGATATATTGTTCGTTCAGGAAAAGCGCTCGGTTTTCCGACATCGGTAAGAATCACCGTTGGCTCTCAAGAGCAAAATGAAGGAGTATTAAAAGCGCTGGGTAATTTCCTTACAGAATTAAAACAGCAGCGTGTAGAGATGTAGGGGGAGTCTATTTGAAAGGCCGAATTTTCGTCATAGGCTTAGGCTTAATCGGCGGTTCTTTAGCTCTTTGCATAAGAAAAGAGCATCCTGAAGCAATAATTATTGGTTTTGATATAAATAGTGAGCAAGTGCGACTTGCTAAAATGCTCGGTGTAATCGATGATTCAGTTGTAAGTATCGAAACAGGAGCAGAGGATGCTGACTTAATCATTATTTCAGCACCTGTGACAGACACAGAATCCATTATCGCGGATTTATCCAAGCTTTCATTAAAGCCGGATGTGATCGTAACAGATACAGGAAGTACAAAAAAGATTATTGTTGAAAATGCAAGCAGTTTAACAAAGCAGGGAATTGCTTTTATTGGAGGACATCCAATGGCCGGATCTCACAAAAGTGGTGTTACTGCTGCAAAAGATATTTTGTTCGAGAATGCTTTTTACCTTCTTACTCCTGATGAAGTGGTGGAAAAAGGAAAAGTAGACTTACTGAAAGAATGGTTAAAGGGAACCAATGCGAAATTTTTAACTATTTCACCAGAAAACCACGATTATTTGACAGGAATTGTAAGTCATTTTCCTCATATAATTGCTGCTTCCATTGTTCGACAAACTGAAAAATTGGCAGATACTGATGGACTGATTCCGCGTCTTGCTGCGGGAGGGTTCCGTGATATAACAAGAATAGCTTCAAGCAGCCCAGATATGTGGAAGGATATTCTTTTGCATAATCGTGAAAATTTAATTGACCTTCTTAATCAATGGCAAGAGGAAATGAATAGCGTTATACAATTGCTTAAATTTGGTGAGGGGCATGAAATTTTTAACTATTTTCACCAGGCAAAACAATTTCGAGATGGTCTTCCTGTTAAAGAAAAAGGAGCGATTCCAGCTTTTTATGATTTATATGTTGATGTTCCCGACTATCCTGGTGTGATTTCGGAAATTACCGGATATTTGGCAAATGAAAGAATCAGTATTACCAATATTCGTATTTTAGAAACACGGGAAGATATCAATGGTGTGCTGGTCATTAGCTTTCAAACAGAAGAAGATAGACAGCGTGCGGATCGATGCATTCTTTCCCATACTAACTATGCCACATCTAATGGCGCTTAAAATGATGGACACGTAGGTGATGAAATGGCGTTATTGACATTAAAAACGAATATTAAGAAATTATCAGGAGAATTATCGGTTCCTGGGGACAAATCAATCTCTCATCGCTCTGTTATGTTTGGATCTATTGCACATGGACAAACACGGGTAACCAACTTCCTGCCTGGAGATGATTGTTTAAGTACAATATCTTGTTTCCGTAAGCTAGGGGTAATGATTGAGGAGAATGAAAATGAACTATTTATAAATGGAAATGGCTTTTCAGGCCTAAAGGAGTCGAATGAAATCCTTGATGTAGGAAATTCAGGAACAACCATTCGGTTACTACTCGGAATTTTAGCCGGCAGGCCTTTTTTCTCTTCTTTAATTGGTGATCACTCAATCGGCAAAAGACCTATGACAAGGGTAACGGCTCCTTTAGCAAAGATGGGGGCCGTAATTGATGGTCGGGAAAACGGATCCTTTACCCCGATTTCTATTCGGGGCGGAAAGTTGTCACCTATTCAATATGAATTGCCTGTTGCGAGTGCCCAGGTTAAATCAGCGCTTATCTTAGCTGGGCTTCAAGCTGAAGGTGTATCGACAATTATCGAGCCGGCTGCCACACGGGATCATACGGAAAGAATGATTCGTAAATTTGGTGGAGAAATCCAAAATGAAAATGGTGTAATAACGGTAAGTGGGGGCCAAAGACTGACAGCTCAAAGTATACATGTTCCTGGAGATATATCTTCTGCAGCCTTTTTTCTAGTTGCCGGAGCTATTATTCCCAATAGCGAAATTGTGCTGAAAAATGTCGGCTTAAATCCGACACGAACTGGGATCATTGAAGTTATGAGACAAATGGGAGCCAAAATCGAAATTATTTCGATGGGGGATGACTCATTTGAACCTGTTGGGGACATTGTTATAAAAACTTCCAATCTAAAAGGCACAGTTATTGAAGGGGAATTGATTCCAAAACTTATTGATGAAATCCCGATTATTGCCCTGTTAGCCACACAGGCGGAAGGGGATACTTTAATCAAAGATGCAGAAGAATTGAAGGTAAAAGAAACAAATCGGATTGATACTGTTGTTAATGAATTAAAGAAATTGGGTGCATCCATTGAAGCAACAGATGATGGAATGATTATCAGAGGCAAAACGGCGTTAACAGGAGGAACAGTATCAAGCCACGGAGACCATCGAATCGGCATGATGCTTTCGATCGCAGCCCTCCTTTGTGAGAATGAAGTCTCATTAGATGAGCCTGAGGCGATTTCAGTTTCCTACCCTAATTTCTTTTCTCATTTAGATAGTCTTATTTAGCAAAGCTGCAAGGATTCCTGCAGCTTTTTTTTGTTCCTTCTTATCATAGTTTTCGCCATTTTCACATAGCTTGTCTTAAAGGGGCTGAAAAATGAGTGGAAAGGGTGAGGAAAAAATAGCGTATATCATTGAAAATGCAAATGTGTTAAAAGATAAAACGTTAAAGAAATACTCAATGTTAATTCAAGATGAACGAATTGCCGCTATTCAACCACAGTTTAAATACTATCGCCTAATGAAAATGAATGTAGATCCATTTATTTTAACCCCGACTTTTGTTCTATTGAATTCGAAAGTTTCAACTATAAGTGCTTTTCCGGAATTAAAACAATATTTAACAGAAGTATTTTTATTGAAGGGCTGTACAACTTTAATAACATATGTAAATGTTTTGTATGAACGAGAATTATCAGAAAAAATTACAGCTTTGAAGATGAGCTTGAACAGCAGCCCGGTTGATTTTGCCATTTGTGTTAAAATCCCTGTCGGCCTCCTAACAGATTCATTTGTTCGTAAATGTAAACAAGAAAAAATTCCAGCTATCTTTGTAGAGCTGGAAGACACGAATGAATTGCAAAAAATTCCATGGGCCTGGATTAAGAACTCCCTATTTCCATACAATTGTCCACTTATACCAATAATTTCTATCGCACATAAGAAGGAGAAAAAGGCCATTTTGTCGAAATGGAAAGATATAATAATAAAAGAAAACCTTGCGGCAGTTTACGAGGAATTAGAGGAGAACAAGCCACTTCCAATCACGATATTAAACAAAATTGGCATTTTTCCTTCCAAGGGCAGTTTAATGTTTGGAAGTGAATTAAGCTATAATCTATTTTATCTAGATAACGAAATCAAGAATATTGATGAAGATCACTTATTTCATTATCATAGTGATAGACTGGTTGTTACTGTTCATAAAGGCAGGATTGTTCGTTTAGAGAAAACAGTATTATTTAAACCGGGATTTGGAGAACATGTTAAGGTGCGAACTCCAGCATTTTTTTCTTTGTAAATTTTGGGGAAGAGGTCAAGGACAATGGATCGAATAAATAAAATAATTCAAATGTTAGAAAACGGCCAACATAATGAGGCTTTAAATGAATATAATGATGTACTAAAAAGCGGGGGACATGAAGAAAAATTTGTTCTTGCAGAAGAATTGTTTCAATTCGGATTTCTTGATGAAGCAAAAGAGCTGATTGAAAGTTTATTAGATATTTATCCTGAAGAAGGAGAGCTGCTCGTTCTGCTAGGTGAAATTTTAGTGGAAGCCGGAGACGAAGAGCAAGCCATTCTTGTATTAGAAAATATTTCTGAGTTGGATGCAAATTATGCTCGATCGCTTCTTCTGCTTGCTGATCTCTATCAAATTCAGGGGCTTTTTGAAGTCTGTGAAACGAAGCTTTTAAAAGCAAAGGAGATATTACCGACTGAAAAGATTATTGATTTTGCATTAGGTGAACTCTACAGTGAACAAGGCGAAGTTAAGAAGGCTATGACCGCATACGAATTGGTTTTGGAGGAAACAAATGAGATTGCCGGTGTCAATATTTATCAGCGGATGGCGGACTTATTAAGTGCTTCTGGAGCTTTTGAAGAAGCGTTAATCTATTATGATAAGGCACTTGAAGAGAAACTGGAAATCAATACTTTATTCGGCTACGCCTTCACCGCTCTGCAGGCAGGATATAATCGGACTGCTATTGAGAAATTCAATGAATTAAAATCGTTGGATCCTGAATATCATTCTTTATATCTATATCTTGCCAGAGCATATGAGCAAGAAGAGGAGCTTGAGGAAAGTTTTCGTGCTATCCAGGACGGGATCAAACAAGATGATTTCAATAAAGAATTATTTTTCTTCGGCGGCAAAATAGCGATCAAGCTGGGAAAAGAAGAGGAAGCAGAAAAATATCTGCGTGAATCACTTGTTTTGGACCCTGGTTTTACAGAAGCTGCTTTAACATTGAATAAACTTTTCTTCCAACTGGACAGATTTGATGATGTTTTAGATTTAATATCTTGGCTTGACATTGTCGAAGATGAAGAACCTCAGCTTTTATGGGATTCTGCTTTAGCTTACCAAAGAATAGAGGATTATTCGAAAGCATTAGACAAATATGAAACTGCATATAATTTTTTTAAGAATAATCAGGATTTTTTACAGGATTATGGATATTTTTTAATGGAAGAAGGAAAAAGCAGCCGTGCTGCCGAAATTTTTAAACAGCTGCTAGAAGAAGATCCATCAAATACGGAGTATATGGATTTACTGGAACGATTATCTGATGCATAATAAGAAAGCTGAATATACAGAGGAGGGAAACGATTATGGCAACCCCTGTTTCTGTCAACGAGAAAAAGGACTTTATTCGCTGGTTTTTAAATCATTATCAATTAAAAAGAAGAGAATGTGTGTGGATTCTTAACTATTTAATGAGCCACGATCAGCTTATGGAAAAAGTTCATTTTGTTGAGCAAGCACAGTATTGTCCCCGTGGCTTGATAATGTCAACACATTGTGTTGACAAAGTGCCGTTTCGCTTTTATAAGGAAAATGTGATGACAACTGATGCTGAAAAATCCTTTCATGATATTCGGCTAAACCGGGATGAAGACATCTTTATCCAACTAAACTTTCACGCCTCTAACCAAGCTCATCAGTATGCGGCAGTTCTGGAAGAAAACCCTTATGTACCTAAACACTTACAAGTAAATGAAAAAGATGGTCTTGTAGCAGAACAATTGCTTCAATACAGTATTGAGCGTTTCCAAAGGGAAAAGCTGCTACAGTTAATTGACAAAGCATTGGATGCAGGCGACAGAGAGGCATTTACAAACTTAACTGATCAATTGAATAGACTAACAAAAACTGCCACAAAAAGAAGTTTGCAATAAGCAAGCTTCTTTTTGCTAGAAAAAAATCTTAAGGGGTATTTTCTTTATTTTTCAATATTTTCTGAGAAAATGTTAATATTAGGCTAGTAATGAAAAAGGCTGGTGTTATATATGAAATGGATTCCGCAAGATCTTGAAACTTATCTTAATGCCAAGGAATATGTGGATACTGCTGTTGTACCCTTGTATGGTATTTCTACAATGGATGGACTGAAGCAGTCGGCTGAGGCTGCTGAGTTTATCACGTTATTAACAACTCATCTGGAAAGGCAATTCACTGGGAGAATCCTATTATTCCCGCCGTTTACTTACCTTTCGCGTGTACAAAATGAAAGACTCGTAAATGATTTGTTGGAATGGGAATCAGAAATCAAAATGGCTGAATTTAAACATCTTTTTTATATAACTGCCGATTCTAATTGGCGAAATGTTGAAGGTAGTCTGCAAGGATCTTTTATTTGGCTGCCCTCCCTGCCTCTTGGTCAAATGAGTGACTCTCAGAAATTTGAAATGATAGATAATCAAGTCAAACAATTATTTTCTATCTTTTCCCAAATATGGGCAGAGAATGAATAAAATTACTCATTTGCATGTTTTTGGAATAGTATGATATTGACCTTGCCAAATTATTGATATATCATTAAAATGTCCTAGTTTTCTATATGTTTAATTAATTGTCCGTTGGACTATTTCAAAAATAGAGGGGGGATATGAATGGGTAAAAACAATGTGACAAGACGTCAATTTTTGAGCTACACCCTGACTGGCGTCGGCGGATTTATGGCCGCAGGAATGTTAATGCCAATGCTCAGATTTGCTGTTGACCCTGTTTTAAAGGCAGATACTGGAGGAGAATTTATTCAAACACCAAAAAAAGCCTCAGAACTAACCAAAGAACCCACCCGCGTAGACTTTACCTTTAAGCAAAAGGATGCTTGGTATGAGTCAGATGTTACAAGTACTGCCTGGATCTACAAAGATGATAATGACAAAATTGTGGCTTTATCGCCAATTTGTAAGCATTTAGGTTGTACCGTTAACTGGAACACTGATAAAGCACATCCTAATCAATTCTTCTGCCCATGCCATTTTGGACGATATGAAAAGAATGGAAAAAATATTCCTGGCACTCCGCCGCCACAGCCGTTGGATTTATTTCCGGTTCAGGTGAAAAACGGTTATATTTATTTAGGAAAAGCACAACCACGGACGCATGTGTAAAGATTGCTAACCAAAATAAACGATTGGGTAGACGGAGGTGTAAATATTGCTAAGCAAATTATATGATTGGGTAGATGAACGTTTGGATATAACGCCATTGTGGCGCGATATCGCAGACCACGAAGTGCCTGAGCACGTTAACCCTGCTCACCATTTTTCTGCATTTGTGTATTGCTTTGGCGGAATGACTTTTTTTGTTACGGTTATCCAAATTCTTTCTGGCATGTTTTTAACGATGTATTATGTGCCAGATATTAAAAATGCTTGGGAATCAGTATATTATTTACAATATGAAGTAGCATTTGGTCAAATCGTACGTGGTATGCATCACTGGGGAGCAAGTTTAGTACTGGTCATGATGTTTTTACATACTCTGCGCGTATTTTTCCAAGGTGCCTATAAAAAACCGCGTGAACTTAACTGGATTGTCGGAGTTCTTATATTCTTCGTCATGATGGGGTTGGGCTTTACTGGTTATCTATTACCTTGGGATATGAAAGCGCTATTTGCAACAAAAGTTGGGCTACAAATCGCGGAATCCACTCCGCTTATTGGATCGTACATTAAAATTTTACTTGCAGGTAATGAACATATCGTAGGCGCACAGACTTTAACCCGCTTTTTTGCCATTCATGTTTTCTTCTTGCCAGCAGTTTTATTCGCTTTAATGGCGGCACACTTTATCATGATACGAAAACAAGGAATTTCAGGACCTCTTTGATGGGTGTGAAGACATTTTACAAGTTTTCTAATCATTGTAGAAAAAGGAGGGGGATTTCTCGATGCATCGCGGTAAAGGGATGAAGTTCGTTGGAGACTCACGAGTTCTGGCGCCAGAGAGCCGGAAAGCGAAACTTCCAAAAGATTATTCAGAATACCCTGGAAAAACAGAAGCATTCTGGCCTAACTTCCTTTTGAAGGAATGGATGGTAGGGGCAGTATTCCTTGTAGGCTTTCTATGTTTAACAGTGGCACATCCGGCTCCGCTCGAAAGAATCGCGGACCCTACTGATACAGGCTACATTCCATTACCTGACTGGTATTTCTTGTTCTTGTATCAATTACTTAAATATACGTATGCCTCAGGACCTTATGAAGTGATCGGAACAATGGTCATCCCGGCACTTTCGTTTGGCGGCTTGCTGTTGGCTCCTTTTCTTGATCGCGGCCCGGAGCGCAGGCCGATCAAGCGTCCGCTCGCAACAGGTTTTATGCTGCTGGCGTTATGTGCCATTGTTTACTTAACCTGGCAATCAGTCGCGACGCACGACTGGGCTGCAGCTGAACGTCAAGGGAAAATTGTACCCCAAGCAACAATTGATAAAACAAGTGAAGGGTATAAGCTTGCACAACAAAATACTTGTATAACTTGCCATGGAGAAAATCTTCAAGGCGGTCCAGGAGCTCCGTCTCTTATTGGAACCGGTCTAAAACCTGAAGAGATTGCTACGATTGCCAGAAAAGGAAAAGGAGGTAAAATGCCTCCTGGTGTTTTTAAAGGTACTGATCAACAGTTAAAAACACTATCCGAATTTATTTCAAACCTTGGCAAGAAATAAAGATTCACAAAAAGCTGACGGGCGAGCGTCAGCTTTTTTATTCATATCCCGTACCTGCCCGCGGATGCTTGCTTCATAAACGAAAATGTAGATCATTATCTATACATAAAAATTAAATGAAATGTGGGAATATTATGCGTTGGATTTATCCGATTTTAGCAAATCGCTCAATACTAAAACTATTACTATTTATTAATATTGCAGGAACCATTTACGGATATATTTGGTATGGTTGGCAGCTTAAAGAAACACCAGCAATCTTTCTTCCTTTCGTACCGGATAGCCCCACGGCAAGTTTGTTTTTTGTTTTTGTTCTTATTTCTTTCTTACTAAGGAAAAACTGGCCATTATTGGAAGCGATGGCCATTGTCACGTTGTTTAAATATGGAATTTGGGCAGTGGTAATGAATTTTCTTGTTTATTTCGTACAAGGTGAATTGGAATGGGAAGGATGGATGCTGATTTTATCCCATTTTTCCATGGCAGTTGAAGGCATATTATATGCTCCATTTTATCGAGTGAAATGGCGTCATTTAATCATTGCAGCCATTTGGGTTCTTCATGATGTGATCATCGATTATGTCTTTAACATGATGCCTAGATATGAAATGTTGAATCGCTATATGTTGCAAATTGGCTATTTTACGTTCTGGCTTTCCATATTATCAATCGGGATAGCTTATTACTTTTGTATCCGTCCAAATAGATTTAAATTGGAAATAAAATAGGTATCAAATGGTCTAACCTTGTCCCCCCTTTCATACATTTTACTAGTAATGAAAGGGGGGACAAGAATTGAAACTTAAATTACTTTTATTATTTGCTTTTATAATGTTGCTTTCTCCAATATCTGTACAAGCTGACCAATCATCTCCAATGGAGAAATTGGACGATATTTCTGATGAAGCCCTCCAAATGGTGAAGTTTCATAGATATGACGATGCAAAAAAATTACTTGATTATTTTTCAGATCAGTTTAAAACGATAACAGGAACAGAAAAACCACTAACTTTGGATGAGGTGAGGATTGTCAATACCTCCCGTGATGAGGCTGTAGAAGCAACAGTAAGTACCAATATGAACTATGAGGAGAGAATCAATAAACTAACGAAATTCCGCCTAGTCATCGACGCACTTTCCTCCAGCCATCAACCCTTATGGCTGGAAATGGAAGATTCGATCATGAATGCGTTTCATCAAGCCAAACAAGCGGCTTCAAAAGGAGATATTGAGGAGTTCCATACAAGTTTTAACCATTTTTTATCTTTGTATAATGTGATTTATCCAAGTATGAAAATAGATGTACCAGTAGAAAATATACAGAGATTAGATGCTCGCATAAATTTTATTGATGAATATCGCACCCAAATAGTAAATAACCCTGAAAGCAAGCAGGAGCTGGATAAATTAGATACAGATTTAAAAAACTTATTTACGAATATGGAAGATGATCAAGCCGACCCTTCGATCTGGTGGGTTATTATATCAACAGGCAGTATCATCATTATGACCTTATCCTATGTTGGCTGGAGAAAATATCGCGGTGAAAAGGAAATGAAAAAGGACCGTTCAAGAGAGCTAAAAGATTGACGTGTCTAATCGGCTTGACTAAAATGTAAGTCAACAATAGGCTGGTTAGGAGGTTTCAAATGTTCTATCTCATCTATTTTGCTATAATTGCTTTAATCCCTTTATGGGCACAAATGAAGGTAAATACCACGTTTGCTCGATATTCTCGTGTTGCATCAACAAGATATCTTAAGGGTGCTGAAGTCGCAAGAGAGATTTTGAATGCAAATGGATTATATAATGTTAGTGTTGAAGAAGGATATGGATTTCTTAGCGATCACTATGACCCTCGCTCAAAAACAGTCCGCTTATCTCCTGAAAATTATCATGGCCATTCCATTGCTGCAGCAGCTGTTGCAGCCCATGAATGCGGTCATGCTATCCAGGATTCTCAAGGTTATGCGTTTCTTCGTTTTCGGCATGCACTTGTGCCTGTAGCGAACTTTGGATCCAATGTATCGTGGATTTTGATTTTAATTGGCATATTTGCACATATAACAGGAATGTTGTTATTAGGGATTATCTGTATGGCCGCTGCTGTCCTTTTCCAGGTTATTACGCTCCCTGTGGAATTAAATGCATCCAATAGGGCCATGAAACAAGTCGTTTCGCTCGGATTGGTGTCCGGACAAGAACAAAGGGAAGCACGGAAAGTGTTAAATGCAGCGGCGCTCACATATATTGCAGCAGCAGCAGTAGCTGTATTAGAATTATTAAGGTTGATTCTAATTTATACAGGTATGAATCGTAATAATGATTAATATAGAAAAGCGGAAGCACTGAGCTTCCGCTTCATTATGTTATTGGCATTTTATTTTCATCAAGTGTAAAGCCTTCTCCGTGTACATCGTGGACAATGGAAATGGAAATAAAGGCATGTGGGTCAATAGAGGTAATTAAATTTTTCAAACGAATGATTTCATTCTTTGCCACAACACAATAAAGAACATCACGTTCATTTTTCGTGTAGGAGCCATAACCTCTCAATGCGGTCACACCGCGTTCCATTTCTTCCATGATTTTTTCAGCGATTTGCTCATTTTTCTCAGAGATGATCATCGCACCTCTGGCTGAATAGGCACCTTCTTGAATAAAGTCAATGACTCTGGCCCCTACAAAAACAGCAACAAGGGTATACATAGCTTGTTTATAATTTAAATACGTAATTAAAGATAGTGTAATGACGCAGGCATCGAAAATGAACATCGTCTTTCCCATATTCCAGCCGGAGTATTTTTGGACTAAACGAGCGATAATATCAACTCCGCCGGTTGTTCCTCCTGATCGGAAAATAATACCCAGCCCAATTCCGGTAAAAACACCAGCAAATAAAGCTGCTAATGTTAAATCACTGCGGAGAGGCATTTGGATGGGATGACGTTGAAATATCCAAAGAAACAATGAAACACCAAATGTTCCAACCAGTGTATATAAAAATGAATTTCTCCCTAACAATTTCCATCCAATAAAAAAGAGTGGGATATTGAGCAATAAGTTTGTATAGGAAGGGTCCCAATGCAACATGAAATAGAGGAGAAGTGTAATCCCTGTAAATCCACCCTCAGCCAATTTATTTTGCATGTTGAAATTAACAAGTCCGAATGCCATAATGGCAGCTCCAATCAGGATGAACACAATATTTCTCATTTTTAGACCAAGGATCATCAACATTCCTCCTCTTCCTAATTTTCTCTTAAATGGCGGTTTTTATTATAGCGAATATTTAATGTGAGAGCAATATAAGAGGATAAAAGTGTCTAATTTGATCGAAATAATTTGTAAATCACTACTATTTTAGCTAACATAAAACATAGAACTGTACTGGTTTTAAAGGAGAATGGACAAGTATTAGAAACATAGGAGGTGAGGTTGTAAAAATGGAAAGGAAATCAATGCAACAGCTTCAAGCGGAAGTGGACAAATATATTAGCCAATTTAAGGAAGGATATTTCAGTCCTTTGGCAATGTTAGCAAGATTAACAGAAGAACTTGGAGAATTGGCAAGGGAAGTCAACCATTATTATGGCGAAAAGCCAAAGAAAGCGACCGAAACGGAAAAAGAAATCAAGGAAGAGCTTGGAGACCTTCTATTTGTTTTGATTTGTTTTGCCAACTCACTGAATATTGATCTTGAAGAAGCTCATGATGCTGTCATGAATAAATTTAATACGCGGGATAGGAACCGCTGGACAAGAATAAACGATGAAAGTATGGAGTGAAAGTCATGAATTCGATTAAAATTATTATTGCGGGTCCCCGCGGACGTATGGGTACAGAAGCTGTGAACTTGGTAACTAATACAGAACATTTTGAGTTGACGGCGGTTATAGACAATAAATACAACGGAATGATGTTAAGTGATGTCCAAGGATTTCAGGCCATTCACAATGTACCTATATATACAGACATTGTTCAATGTCTTCAAGAAGTAAAGGCAGATGTATTAATTGATTTAACAACACCTGAAGTCGGAATGTTTCATGCCCGTAATGCTTTAGAGCATGATGTTCGTCCTGTCGTAGGTACAACTGGATTTTCAAAAGAAGACCTTCAGGAATTGGAACGAATTTGTCATGAAAGAAATCTTGGTTGTATAATTGCCCCTAACTTTGCCATTGGTGCTGTGTTAATGATGAAATTTTCTCAAATGGCTGCTAAATATTTTCACGATGTGGAGATTATCGAAATGCACCATGACGGGAAACTTGATGCACCATCCGGGACATCTGTCAAAACAGCAGAAATGATCGCGGCTGTTAGAGAACCAAAGAAACAGGGGCATCCAAATGAAAAGGAAACAATTGCGGGGGCGCGAGGAGCAGATTTTGATGGGATGAGAATTCATTCGGTAAGATTACCTGGGTTAATTGCCCATCAGCAAGTAATGTTTGGCTCCGACGGACAAACGATCACCATTCGTCATGATTCTTATAATCGCAGTTCGTTCATGTCCGGTGTTAAAGTGGCTGTAGAAGAAGTGATGAAACATAACGCGTTTGTATATGGACTTGAAAATATTTTAGATTAGGAGAGTATTATGAATATTGCCTTAATCGCCCATGATAAAAAGAAAAATGACTTAATTCAATTCGTTACTGCGTATCAATCTATTTTTGCTAAGCATTCTTTATTTGCGACCGGTACTACAGGTCTTCGCATTAATGAAGCAACCGGGCTGCCTGTTACGAGATTTCAATCAGGTCCTCTCGGGGGGGATCAACAAATTGGCGCTCTCATTGCGAAAAATCAGATGGATGCAGTATTCTTTTTTCGTGATCCATTAACTGCGCAGCCGCATGAGCCGGATGTGACAGCACTGGTACGTCTTTGTGATGTATACTCCATTCCTTTAGCAACCAATATGGGGTCAGCAGAATTACTAATCAGAGGATTAGAAAAAGGCCTAATGGATTGGAGAAATATTATCAAAGAAAATGGTGAGGAAAATGGAAAATAACCATTTACATATATTGGCTTTTGGTGCCCATGCCGATGATGTAGAAATTGGCATGGCAGGTACTATTGCCAAATTATCTTCTGAGGGGAAAAAAATCGGCATCTGTGATTTAACAGATGCTGAACTTTCTTCTAATGGTAATGTAAAGTTAAGAAAAGAGGAAGCTGCCCTTGCAAGCGATATTTTAGGGGTTCACTGTAGGACCTCATTATCATTGCCTGATAGAGGGCTATTTTTAGAAGAGGCATACATAAAGAAGATTGCAGATGTGATCCGTGCCTTGAAGCCTCGCGTGATTTTTGCACCTTATTTCGAGGATAGGCATCCAGATCATGGGAATTGCGCTAAATTAGTAGAAGAAGCGGCTTTTTCTGCTGGGATAAAAAAATTTCAAACGGATGACTTTAACGAGCCGCACAAAGTGGAAAGATTGTATTTTTATATGATTAATGGCTTCCATACACCAGATTTTACTGTAGATGTTTCATTGTTTATGGATAAAAAGCTGGAAGCCCTTAGAGCCTATAAAAGTCAATTTGTTCAGACAAACGAAAGCTTCGAAACTCCGCTTGTAAATGGTTATATTGAAACAGTGGAGGCAAGAGAGAGAATGTTCGGGAAACTTGTAGGTGTAAACTACGCAGAAGGATTTAAAACTAAGGTTCCAATTCTGTTGCGACAAGATTTGATAGGAGAAACAAAATGAGGAAACTAAAAATAGGAATTACCTGTTATCCAACAGTAGGAGGGTCCGGTGTTGTGGCGACAGAGCTGGGGAAAATGCTGGCTGAGAAAGGTCACGAAATTCATTTTATTTCTTCCAGTATCCCGTTTCGCCTAAATAAAATTTATCATAATATCTATTATCATCAGGTGGAAGTAAATCAATACAGTGTTTTTCAATACCCGCCTTACGACATTGCTTTAGCAAATAAAATGGCAGAAGTCGTAAACCGCGAAAAATTGGATTTACTGCATGTGCATTATGCAATCCCGCACGCAGTATGTGCTATTTTAGCCAAACAAATGGCACATAGGGATATAAAGATTGTTACAACGCTTCATGGGACTGATATCACGGTCTTAGGATATGATCCTTCATTAGCTGATGCAATCAAATTTGGCATTGAAAAATCGGATGCGGTAACTGCAGTATCTGATGCATTAGTTAACCAAACCTACGAACTAATCAACCCTGATAAACCCATTAAAACAGTCTACAATTTCATTGATGACAGAATCTATCAAAAAAATGATTCTGAGCATTTGCGCTCTGAATTTGAAATAAAGGAAAATGAGAAGGTAATTATTCATGTTTCAAATTTCCGTGCAGTAAAACGGGTACCTGATGTTGTAAAAAGCTTTGCAAAAATTGCCGCCATTATGCCTTCTAAACTGCTGCTTGTTGGTGACGGGCCAGAAATGACAGTTGTTTGTAAAATGGTGAGGCAGCTTGGGTTGGAGGACCAAGTCATTTTCCTTGGCAAACAGGAGAATTTGGAGGAACTCTATTCTATCAGTGATTTAATGCTTTTATTGTCAGAAAAGGAAAGCTTTGGGCTGGTTGCATTGGAAGCTATGGCTTGCGGGGTTCCTTGTATTGGTACAAATGTTGGTGGTTTACCTGAGGTCATCCAGCATGGCAAAACAGGTTTTGTTTGTGAGGTAGGGGACATAGAGGATATCTCGGCAAAGGCACTTGATCTATTAGGTAATCATACCCTCCATCAGCAATTTTCGAACCATTCACAAGAAATCGTAAGAAATAAATTTAAGGCAGAGCAAATTGTGGAACAATATGAAGCCATTTATTTTAATTTATTGAATTAGGTGAGGTTAATGAAAGAACCCTTTTTATCTGCTGTTCCTGTATTAAAACATCTAGAGGATGCGGGGTTTGAAGCATATTTTGTTGGCGGATCTGTAAGAGACTATCTGCTTAATAAACCAATTAGTGACGTAGATATTGCCACTTCCGCAACTCCAATGGAGGTCAAGCAGCTTTTTTCAAAGACAGTCGATATTGGGATTGAACATGGTACCGTTCTGGTACTCTACCAAAAGAAATCTTACGAATTAACGACATTCAGAACAGATGGAGAGTATATTGATCATCGTAGACCAGCGGAAGTATCCTTTATTCGTAATCTTTATGATGATTTAAAACGCAGAGATTTTACCATGAACGCAATTGCTATGGATCGTTCAGGAACCTTGCATGATCCATTTAATGGACAACAGGCCATTAAAGAAAAAATAATTCAAACTGTTGGCCATGCAAAGGATCGTTTTCAAGAAGACGCTTTAAGAATGATGAGAGCAGTTCGCTTTGTCAGTCAGCTATCATTTGAAATCGAGAAAGAGACGCTAGAGGCATTAAAATCAAATCTCCCATTACTTAGAGAAATAGCAATTGAGCGTAAAAAGGCCGAGTTTGAAAAACTTTTATCAGGAAATAATAGGAAGAAAGCGATGGGCATTATGACGCAAACGAATTTCTTTTCCTATTTACCTGGTTTGGCAAATCAGGAAAAGCATTTTGAACAGCTGCTTTCTTATGATTGTGAAGGTTTAAATTTAATGGAAATGTGGTCAATGGTGCTTTATTGTTTAAAATTGCCGGAGAAAAGTGTGGAGCCTTTTTTACGAAAATGGCGAATGGCAGTTAAAGATATGAAGGAAATTCAGAGTATTTTATACTATACCATTACAAGACTTAAACAGGAATGGACTGTTTATGATTTATATTCTGCTGGGAAGAATATCATTCATTCATCTGAAAAACTCTATCTAGTCTTAAAAGGAATATCAGAAAAAGAATCGATTTCATATTGGCTTGATCGTTATGAGCAATTGCCCATAAAAGCCCGAACTGATTTGGCTGTTGACGGCAGTGATTTAATGATGTGGTTTGATAAATCGGGCGGGTCATGGATTAAAGAAACATTATTGAAAATTGAAGCGGCAATTTTAGAAGAAAAAATAGTCAACGATAAACAACATATTAAGGAGTGGCTGAAAGATTGCAGTCGGAAACAAGATTAAAAATGCTCGACGCCTTTACGGGTGCAGGAGATTCCTATTTATCTGGTCAATATCTGGCCGAGCTGATTGGCTGTTCAAGGACGGCGGTATGGAAGCATATTGAGGAGCTTCGAAAGGAAGGATTTGAGTTAGAAGCCGTTAGAAAAAAGGGTTATCGCATTGTTAAAACTCCAGACAAAATGACAGCAGACGAAATAAGACTGGGGTTGACAACTAAGTTTATTGGCAGGAATCTTCATTATGAAGAAAGTGCGGAATCTACACAGAAAATAGCCCATCAGCTTGCAGCACAAGATGCGCCAGAAGGAACCGTCATCCTGGCTGAAGAGCAAACAGCTGGTAAAGGCCGAATGAACCGGCAGTGGCATTCACCTAAATATACTGGTATTTGGATGAGTTTAATTTTAAGGCCAAACATCCAGCTGACAAAAGCACCGCAATTAACATTATTGACAGCTGTAGCTGTCGTTCAGGCCATGGAAGAGATGACTGGATTGATTCCAGAAATTAAATGGCCAAATGATATATTAATAAACGGGAAAAAAGTAACAGGTATCCTAACAGAATTGCAGGCAGAAGCAGACAGAATCCATTCCATCATTATTGGTATAGGGATTAACGTCAATCAGAAATTGGATGATTTTCCGATCGAACTTCAACAAACGGCCAGCTCCCTTTTTATCGAAAAAGGGCAGACTATTTCCCGCTCAAGCTTAATTAGAAGTATTTTTAAACACTTTGAAACATTGTATTTACTTTATTTAGAAAAAGGCTTTTTCCCAATCAAACTTTTATGGGAAGGGTACGCCGTCAGTATTGGTAAAATACTTAAAGCACGCACTTTAACAAATGTTATTGAAGGAAAAGCATTAGGGATTACGGATGAAGGTGTATTAAAACTGGAAGATCTGAACGGAAATATTCATTATGTGTATTCAGCAGATATTGAATTGTAATACCAACCCCTCTTTCCTCTATATTACTTGAAAGAACCTTGTTCATTTTGTATAATTTGCTTGGGCAGTATCCAAAGGAACTGCACCTTGAAATATCTTACAAAAATAAAAAGGTTTCTGCCTAGATCCGTTTACGGACCGGGACAGAGGGATGGAACATGTAAAAGAGTAACATTAGATCCTCTGCCTTCAGAAGGATCTTTTTATTTGCTCTTTGAATGTGTAATCACCTCTCCCCTAATTAAAGGAGGGTATAAGATGAAGCAAACAACAGATTTCTTGAAAATGAAGCAAAACAATGAAAAGATCGTCATGTTAACCGCCTATGATTATCCATCTGCTAAGCTGGCTGAACAGGGAGGCGTTGACACCATTTTGGTCGGTGATTCACTTGGAATGGTTGTTCTTGGATATGATTCGACAATTCCTGTGACGATGGAAGATATGATTCACCACACGAAAGCTGTTAAAAGAGGAGCAAAAGATACTTTCATTGTGGTTGATATGCCATTTCTTTCTTATCACTTATCTGTAAGAGATACATTAATCAATGCTGGCAGACTTATTCAAGAAACAGGTGCACATGCTGTAAAACTGGAAGGTGCTGATGAAGTAATTGATCATATTTCAGCACTGACACGGGCAGGAATCCCGGTTTGCTCGCATCTTGGACTAACACCGCAATCTGTCGGGGTGTTAGGCGGTTATAAAGTACAAGGGAAAGATGCAACAGCTGCAAATAAATTATTGGATGATGCCAAAAAATGCGAAGCGGCAGGAGCGTTTGCAGTTGTTTTAGAGTGTGTACCGAAGCAGCTTGCAGAAGAAGTGACAAAAGCTTTGACAATTCCAGTAATCGGAATTGGTGCAGGGATAGAAGTGGATGGCCAAGTTCTAGTTTACCATGACATTTTAGGATATGGAGTGGAACGTGTGGCTAAGTTTGTCAAACAATATCACTCCGTAAATCCGTTTATTCTTGAATCAATTCAGGCCTATACTACAGATGTAAAGAACAAGAGTTTTCCTGAGGAGAATCATTCCTATACGATGAAGGAAGAAGAACTTAATGCACTTTATGGAGGTAAGCAATGAAAGTTATTACATCAGTGAAAGACATGCAGGCTGAAATAATACAACAAAAGATTTTGGGTAAATCTATCGGTTTTGTGCCAACAATGGGTTTTCTACATGAGGGACATTTAACACTAATCAAGAATGCCAGAAAAGAAAATGATTTGGTTGTGTTAAGCATTTTTGTAAACCCATTGCAGTTTGGTCCGAAAGAAGATTTTTCAACATATCCTCGTGATTTTGAACGTGATAGGGCATTGGCCGAAAGTGAACAGGTTGATTACTTGTTTTACCCTGCGGTTGATGAAATGTACCCTAATGTACCTTCAATTAAAGTGACAGTGCAAGAACGGACGGATGTACTGTGTGGAAAGTCACGGCCTGGACACTTTGACGGTGTGGCAACAGTTGTCACAAAATTATTTAATATCGTAATGCCGACAAGGGCCTATTTTGGAAAAAAAGATGCCCAACAGGTAGCCGTTATAGAAGGTTTAGTTTCAGATCTCAATTTTCCAATCCAGCTTGTTGCGGTTGATATTGTTCGAGAAAAAGACGGACTTGCAAAGAGCTCCCGAAATGTTAATCTATCGTCGGAAGATAGGAAGCAAGCTCCTGTCTTATATAAAAGCCTATGTGCAGCAAAAAAAGCGATTGAAAATGGTGAGCGCGACTCGGTAAAACTGACAAGCTTAATTCAAGAAATGATTATAGCACAGACCAGCGGAGAAATAGATTATGTTGAAATTTTTTCATATCCACAGTTACAGCCAATAGAAAAAATTGAGGGTAGGTTTATTATTGCGCTTGCTGTTAAATTTAAGAACGTCCGGTTAATTGACAACCTGATTATGGATATATAGATCGCTATAGGGGAGGAAAACATCAATGTTTCGCCACATGATGAACGGTAAAATCCATCGTGCTACTGTTACAGAAGCAAATTTAAACTATGTTGGCAGTATTACAATAGATGAGGATATTCTCGATGCAGTGGGCATGATTGCTAACGAGAAGGTACAAATTGTAAATAATAATAATGGTGCCAGATTAGAAACATATATAATCCCTGGGGAAAGAGGCAGTGGTGTCGTATGTTTAAATGGTGCAGCCGCACGTCTTGTACAAGTGGGGGATACGGTCATTATCATTTCATATGCATTGGTTGCGGAAGAAAAAATAGCTTCCCATCAGCCTAAGGTTGCCATCATGGATGAAGACAATAAAGTTAAACAACTGCTCCACGCTGAACCGGCACATACCATTTTGTAGTAAAGGTCCCCGTTTAACCGGGGATTTTTCATTTTTAAAGAGCAGATGAATAAGTCAGCAATCCATGGTCAAGAAAAACTGTAGTAGTTTTCTTTTCTGCTTTTTTATGTTAACTTTTAAGGAATGAAGGTTTGGGGTGTGTAACATGTTAAAGAAATTTGTTGTTGTTGATTTAGAAACGACTGGGAACCTTCCAAAAAAAGGTGACAGGATTATTCAATTCGCTGCAGTTGTGATCGAAGACGGTATCATCACTGAAAGATTCACATCACTTGTAAATCCCCAAAAGCCCATTCCAATTTTTATTGAAGAACTTACGGGCATAAGTGACGATATGGTAAAGGATGCCCCTCTTTTTTCTGAAATTGCCGCGAAAGTTATTGATTTATTAGACGGAGCCTACTTTGTTGCTCATAATATATTATTTGACTTGTCCTTTCTTCAGGAGGAGTTAATTCAGTCAGGATTTGAAGGATTTTATGGACATGTTCTTGATACAGTTGAAATGGCAAGAATCCTATATCCTACTTCTGATGGCTATAAGCTTTCGGATTTGGCTGAAAAAGAAAACATCCGACACGACCGGCCTCACCAGGCCGATAGTGATGCAGAGGTAACTGCAGAACTTTTTCTTATATTGTTAAGGCGATTAACGGAATTGCCAACAATGACATTAAAGCAGCTCATGAATTTATCAGGCGGCTTAAAATGCGATTTACAGCTTTATTTAGATGATTTATTGACAGAAATGGGAGAGGAAAAAGAAGGACTTCCAGATTCATTGGAGATTTTCGGAAATTTGGTTCTTAAAAAGGCATCCGAAATGGAATGGGAAACAGAGGGAAGCGGTCAGGAATTCCTATATCCACAACTGGAAAACGATAAAATTGAATTAGTGAAAGAAGGCTTTCATTCATTTGAGCTAAGAACAGGTCAATTTATGATGATGGATGCTGTTTATCGTGCGTTTCAAGACGGACAACATGCATTAATCGAGGCGGGAACCGGTGTAGGGAAATCATTGGGATACTTATTGCCTGCCGCTTACTATTCAAAAAAAAATAACCAGCGGCTTGTTATAAGTACACATACCATTCAGCTTCAGGAACAAATATTGACAAAAGAAATACCATTATTAAAAAAAATCCTGCCGTTTAACGCAAATATTGTCTTATTAAAGGGTAGAAATCATTATCTCCATTTGGCAAAATTTGCCCAAATGTTAGAAAGTGAAAATGATAATTATGATACTACTTTAACTAAAATGCAAATTCTCGTCTGGCTTACACAAACAGAAACTGGTGATAAAGATGAATTAAATCTTTCCAGTGGCGGAGAATTATTTTGGAATAAAATAAAAAATGAACATACTGTATTTTGGGACGATCCTGCCCTTAAAAGTAGAGATTTTTATTCAAGAGCTATAAAAAAAGCTGAAAAGGCAGACCTAATTATTACCAACCATTCCTTGTTACTAAGTGATCTTAAAGAGGGCGGATCCATTATTCCCGACTTTAAATATGTTATTATTGATGAGGCCCATCACCTTGAAAAGACTGCTACCCATTTTTTTGGTTTTTCGTTAGATTATTTGTCTGTACGTATGTTATTGGGGCAGTTTGGTTTATACGAACAAAAGCAATTATTTTATGAAATGGAGCAGCTGTTAGATCAAATAACAGGCGCTAGGGAAAATTTCCCGCATTATTTTGAACTAAACCAGTTAATCAGTAACATAATGTTTGAAATGGACGAATTATTTAAGTTAATGATTCTTTTTGCCAAAACAAAACTGGGAAACAAGCGGGGATTGAATCGTACAAAAGTAAGATTTTCTCAGAAAGATGGCATGAAAGAAGGCAGAGCCCTTATTCACAGTGCGGAAAGGTTCGCTTTTTTGTTAAAAGATTTACTAACTGCCATAACAATGCGGTTGGAATTTCTAAATAAAAATTCAATACTGGATGACTATGAAAGCAAAATGGAAGAAATAGTATCATTTATAAATGAAGTATCGGAGTTGAGAACAACTGTCATCAATTGTTTTTTGAAGGATTCCCATGAAGTAAAATGGGTTGAAATTGATATCCGTTCTCCGCAAAACGTAACTACTTTTATGGCTCAGCCAGCATCGGTTGCTGGCAAACTTAAAGACTTGTTATTTCAAGAAAAAAAATCTGCTGTCTTAACTTCAGCCACTTTAACAGTCAATCAATCGTTCGACTATATCATAAAGGAAATGGGGCTAGATCATTCTGCGACTTTAAAAATATCTATCCCATCTCCTTTTGAATATAAAAATCAGGTACAGTTACTAATTCCAGAGGATTTGCCTGAAATCAATTCGGTTAGCCTGGACGAGTTTGTCATCTCTATTACTGAACATATCATATCGGTTGCGGAAGCAACAAAAGGCAGAATGCTGATTTTGTTTACAGCCTATGATATGTTAAAAAGAACATATGAATTGATAAAGGAAAGTGGCTTCCTTAACGATTATGTTTTAATTGCTCAAGGTATTTCTAGTGGTAGCAGAACAAGACTCACCAGAAACTTTCAACGATATGAAAAGGCGATTTTGCTAGGAACGAGCAGTTTCTGGGAAGGAGTAGACATACCAGGTGAGGATCTATCCTGTCTTGTTATTGTCAGATTGCCTTTCAGCCCTCCGGATGAACCATTAACGGAGGCAAAATGTCAATTGATCACTCAGAAAGGTGGGAATGCTTTTTCGGAATATTCCCTTCCTGAAGCTATTCTTCGTTTTAAACAGGGATTTGGTCGATTAATTCGGACCGAATCGGATAGAGGGATCATTCTCGTTTTTGATAAAAGAATTATGACGACCAAATATGGAAAAGCCTTTTTGGACTCTGTTCCATCTGTTTCCATTAAAAAGGGAACAATTGATGAATTAACGGCGGTTATTCGTAAATGGCTGTAAAATAGTAAAAATGACGGATGTTATTCACAAACTTTTAGCCGATAAAATCTGTTTAAAAAATTTTCTTATTCATGGTAAGATACGAGGCATAAGAATGTTCTACCTGCTATAATAAGAAAGTGATTTATCGGATTAAAGTATTAAAATTGATGGAGGGTTTTCTATGGAAAGCAAGATAGAGGTAATGGCAACTGTAAAAATTCAGCATGGACCCGATTTATATAAGATTGTTGATGCTCTTAACCGAACTCTTAAGGAAAGAGATCTGATGTTTGGCCTTGCTCTTGATCAAGAAGATCAAAATAAAGCGATATTTACGATTTATCGTACATAAAGAAGTGAATAAAAGTGAAAAAGTGGATTTTTATTATCGTTTTACTTCTGCTGGTTATTTTTACAGGTGTCTCCATAAATGTTTATGTCAACGCGGTCAAGCCAGTAAAGACAGCTGAAGAAAAAGCTGTTGTTCTTGCAAAGAAAAGCACTTCTCTTAGTAAGGTTAATGACTTTCATATTTATCACGGTTTAGAATCAATTGATGTAATTCAAGGGAAAAATAAAAAGGGTGAAAACATCATCGTCTGGATTCCTGAAAAAAGTAAAAAGGTTTTTGTCAGAAAAGCAAAGGATGGACTCTCCAAAAATGAAGCCATCCAAAAACTTTTGCAAGAGAAAAAACCAAAGCAAATTATCTCCGTAAGGTTAGGAATGGAAAGGGATATCCCATTATGGGAAATATATTACCGTTCTAATAATAACTTAATAAATTATTACTATATTGATTTTGAAACTGGCGAATGGTTGAAAAAGATTGAAAATTTATAGGTAATAGGAGACAGGAGGAAAAGGTAATGGTAGTGGGGCTAGCAAAAAGGGTGTTGTCTTTAACCCCTTCATCAACATTGGCAATTACGGCTAAAGCAAAAGAATTAAAAGAAAAAGGCGAAGATGTCATTGGATTGGGGGCAGGGGAGCCAGATTTTAATACGCCACAGCATATTTTAGATGCTGCGGTTGAATCCATGACAAAAGGGTTTACGAAATATACTCCATCTGCAGGGTTACCCGCATTAAAACAAGCCATTATTAATAAGTTCGAACAGGATCAGGGATTGTCATATAAAGCTACTGAGATTATTGTAGCCAATGGTGCTAAACATGCACTCTACACTTTATTCCAGGTTTTGTTAAATGAAGGCGATGAAGTAATTATTCCAACACCATATTGGGTCAGCTATCCAGAACAAGTCAAGCTTGCGGGCGGTCTGCCGGTTTATGTGGAAGGATACGAACATAATCATTTTAAAATTACCCCTGACCAATTGAAAAAGGCGATCACAAATAAGACCAGAGCAGTGATTCTAAATACACCAAGCAACCCAACTGGTGTTTTATATACAGCAGATGAGTTATTGGAATTAGGGAAAATTTGTCTTGAAGAAAATATTATAATCGTTTCTGATGAAATTTATGAAAAGCTGACTTATTTTGGTGCAAAACATGTTTCTATTGCACAGCTTTCTCCAGAGCTTAAGAAGCAGACTATTATTATTAACGGTGTATCTAAATCTCATTCTATGACTGGTTGGAGAATCGGGTATGCTGCCGGAAATAAAGCCATTATAGAAGCAATGACTAATTTGGCCAGCCATAGTACATCAAACCCAACCACAACAGCGCAATATGCTGCTATTGCTGCTTATAATGGGCCACAGGAGCCAGTAGAAGAAATGCGCCAGGCTTTTGAAGAACGTTTGGAGATTATTTACGATCAATTGGTAGCAATTCCTGGTTTTACATGCGTAAAGCCTCAAGGTGCTTTTTATCTCTATCCGAATGTAAAGCAAGCAGCTGAGATGACTGGATATAAATCTGTAGATGATTTTGTTGAAGCCTTGCTTGTGGAAGCAAAAGTAGCTGTCGTTCCAGGCTCAGGCTTTGGAACTCCTGATAATATTCGTTTATCTTACGCAACTTCCCTTGACATGTTACAAAAAGCAGTACAAAGAATGGATCAATTTGTGAAAGAAAGAATTAAATAACCATTTTTCTTTGTCTGTATTAAAGTAGTAAATTGTTGATCAGAACCGAAAGCAACGTTTTCATAAACAGTATATCATTAATCAGCAAAAAGTCTGCATGGAAGCAGGCTTTTTGCTTTCCTTCCCAAAGATGGATACCTAATACTCTTACTCGAAAACATGCTTCATGTTATACTAAACAGGAGGTGTCCAATTTATGAAAGAAAATATTTTAGCATGGATTAATGAGGGGAATATCACACTTCCTACCATTTTATTTTGTGAGTATCGCAATCTTCAATTAAACGAGACAGAACTTGTTCTTTTATTAAATATTATTACTTTTTTAGAAAAGGGAAACTTTTTTCCTACTCCGGAAGAGTTGTCATCAAGAATGACTATTTCCACTGCAGATTGTCATGTCATCCTAAGAAAACTCATTCAAAGAGGTCTGCTCGAAATAACGGAAGAGTATTCAATCGATGGCATCAGGATAGAAAAATATTCGGTTCAGCCGCTATGGGATAAACTTATTGATCAGTTTATCATTAATAATAGAAAAAGTAATAAAGTCGACATACAGGCAGAAGAGACTGATTTATATACGTGTTTTGAGAACGAGTTTGGCCGGCCATTATCTCCTTTTGAATGTGAATCACTGGCGATGTGGATGGATGATGATCATCATGATCCTGTCATTATTAAGGCTGCATTAAGGGAAGCAGTTATGTCGGGAAAATTAAATTTTCGCTATATTGATAGAATTCTTTTTGAGTGGAAGAAAAATGGCATTAGAACGATTGAACAAGCGAAGAACCAAGGCCAAAAATTCCGTCAGCGGCAAATGCCAAAAAGTACTGAGAACGAAGAGCAAGGCCAACCATCTGTACCATTTTATAATTGGCTGGAGCAATAAAAGTTAGAAACGGGAGGCCGCCCTCTCGTTTATTTTCATTTTGACTTTCTTGAGTTCGATGCGACCCCTGGCGACTTTTTGTTTAAAACGAAATAACAAATAAGTTTAACATTCTAAGGAGGACTTGCAATTGTTGAATAATACCCAAATTCGATATTGTTTAGATACAATCGGTGATATGTTTCCGGATGCCCATTGCGAATTATATCATTCCAATCCTTTTGAGCTAATTATTGCTGTTTCCCTTTCAGCACAATGTACGGATGCATTAGTTAATAAAGTCACAAAGGAGCTTTTTAATAAATATAAAACACCGCAAGACTATTTGAATGTATCCCTGGAAGAATTACAAAATGACATCCGTTCCATCGGTTTGTACAGAAATAAAGCAAAAAACATCCAAAGCCTATGTAAGATACTTTTGGATGAGTACGATGGTGAGATTCCAAAGGATAGAGATGAATTGACAAAGCTTCCGGGTGTTGGCCGCAAAACAGCAAATGTGGTCGTCTCAGTGGCGTTTGATATACCTGCAATAGCAGTGGACACCCATGTCGAAAGGGTAAGCAAACGTTTGGGAATATGCCGTTGGAAAGATACAGTGTTGGAAGTGGAGAAGACATTGATGAAAAAGGTCCCAAAAGATGAATGGTCTGTGACACATCACCGTTTAATTTTTTTCGGCCGGTACCATTGCAAGGCACAAAACCCCCAATGTCCGTCATGTCCACTTTTGGAGCTGTGTCGTGAAGGGAAAAAAAGAATGAAAGGGATCAGCGAATAAATGGATTATTTATCTGTTCAGGCCGCGGATATACTGGAAGATTGGAGAATGATTAGAGAAATCTTAGAGAATTTATTTCGTGAACGAAAGCAAGATCACACCACATCCTATATGGAAAAAGGAATTGATTTATTTAAGCAACTTTTGCTATTAACAAACGATATACCTTATATCCCAGAATCATTCATTCCCTTTGATCAGCTTCGGTTTAAACCGGTTAATGTAGAAGAAAGAATGGGTTTTATTGCCGCAAGACCCCATTTATTTCATTCATACCGCCAGCTTTCAGAACTCATGGTGGAACAGGAGAAACTGTATACAAAGAAGCTAATAAAAAAATCGTCCAGATAAATTTCTGGACGATTTTTTTATTTTAATGATTGGTTGAGCCTGGGCTGCTCCCAGATTGAGTACCTTGTTCTGTAGTAGGTGGGGTAGATGTGCCACCCGTACCACCATTGCTTCCACCTGGATTGGAACCATTATTGCCGTTTGTTCCGGTCCCAGTGCCTGAACCGGTGCCGGTACTCGGTCCAGAACCATTTCCAGAACCATTTCCTGTACCTGTGCCAGTGTTAGTACCATTTCCAGTACCTGTACCATTCGTATTTCCAGGGGGTTTATTTCCTGGTGTAGTACCAGTTGTATTTCCTGTGCCTGCAGCCGTTTTTGGAACTTCAATCGACGTTGAAGCAGGGTCACTCTTTTTGTCTCCGCTAATCGCTACAATCGTGAAGGTGTATTTATCTCCTGGATTAGCTGGTATGGTTAAGCTGTTCGTAGTCTGTGTAACATGTTTTGCCCCGGTACCATTATCGATCGAGACATCAAATTGAACGTTTGAATTCGATGTGCTGTTGTAATTCCACGTCAGCATAATTTGTTTTTTCGTATCATCATATTTTGCAGTAAGATTCGAAGGAGCATCCATTTTACTGTATTTATCAGAAACTGATGTAGGTGCATATCCTTTAACTGCATATTCTGTTAAAACATCACTGTCTGGAGTATTATCACTAGCAAGTTCCGGTGGCATTGTGCCTTTTTCAATCCTTACCGGTTCGACGCTATTTGGCATTTTGAAATCAGGTGTATTTATCCCATCTGAAACATAAGCCATTAAATTCTTAAATATTAATTGTGCAATCCGCTGGTTACTGCCTGCTGAAATTGGTGTTTTCCGGTCAGGATATCCGGTCCAAATCGATGCCGTAAAATTCGTGGTATAACCTGTAAACCATGCATCTGGAACGTAAGTACTGCTAGGAATATTATACTGACTTAGTTCTTCAGGTGTATAGTTGGTTGTTCCTGTTTTACCGGCAATTGGAAGCCCAGGGACACTTGCTCTTACACCAGTACCTGGAGAGACAAGTACACTCTTTAACATATCCGTGATCATAAAGGCCGTTGAATCCTTCATGACGACCTTAGGCTGCGGCGTTAAATCAATGATGGTTCCGTCACGCAGTTGGACTTTCGTTACGGCATGCGGTGCGATGTAAATACCGCTATTGCCAAAGGCACTGTATGCTCCAGCCATTTCTAAAGTCGATACACCTGTTTTAAGACCGCCAATAGCATATGATTCATAAATTTCCTTTAAAGGAATTCCTAGATTATTGGCAAATTGCTTCGCTTTATCAAGACCAACCTGCTGCAATGTTTGAACAGCCGGTGAATTCCGTGACAACTGTAATGCTGTGCGCATCGTCATTGGCCCCATATATCTTTGATCCCAGTTGCCAAATTGTTTTCCTGTGGAATAAGTTACAGGTTTATCATCGATTTCATGGTAAGTTCCCCAGTTTAAATTTTCAATGGCCGGACCATAATCAAGAATTGGTTTAATAGTAGAACCAGGCTGTCTTTGAGCATCGATAGCATAGTTAAATCCGTATTTGACTTGTTGGTTTCTGCCGCCACCAATCGCGCGAATTTCCCCTGTTTTCGTATCGAGAAGGGTAATCCCTGCCTGGAATTTGTTATCAGGGTAATCAATAATTTCATTAGTGTTAAGAAGTTTATAGACATATTCCTGTGCATTTTTATCCAATGTTGTATAAATAGTTAAACCATCTGTGTTTATATCGAAATCTGTCTTATCCTTTACTTCATTGATGACTTCATCAATAAAGGAATCATATGGTTTTTCATTAACTGTACGCTGCGCTTGTTTTAAGACATCGTCTTTCACATGATTTTTTTCAGCATCATCCATTTGTTGTTTTGTAATAAAACCATGCTGGTACATCAATGATAATACAATGTTGCGTCTTTTCTCCGCTAAGTCTGGATGTGTAAACGGATTGTAGTTATTCGGACTTTGCGGCATGCCTGCCAATTGAGCTGCTTCTGACAAATCTAATTTCGCTAAAGATTTTCCGTAATAAATTTTGGCTGCGGTAGCAAGACCGTAACTATTTTCAGAAACATAAACCTTATTCACATACATTTCGAAAATTTGGTGTTTTGTATATTTTTGTTCTAATTGATAGGCAAGCCATGCTTCCTGAACTTTACGAGATAATGTTTTTTGCTGTGTTAAAAAGGCGTTCTTGACTACCTGCTGTGTAATTGTACTTCCGCCTTCTGAGCCAAAACCATGCTGGAAATTCGCCAAAACGGCTCCGCCAAGACGGACCCAGTCAATTCCATGGTGCTGGTAGAAGCGATAGTCTTCTGTAGCTAAAACGGCATTTTCTACTTGTTTAGGGATTTCGTTATAATTCACATATTCCCGATTAACAGGTCCAATCTCGGTAACGGTGTTTCCATTTTTATCTAAAATTTTCGATGGGATGGGATCCTTTAATAATTTGGGATCCAGTTTTGGAGCATCCTTTACCATATAGGCGAATGCACCCACCCCTCCAAGAATACCAACGATTCCAAGAGCAACAAGTGTTAGAAAAATCTTCTTAAAGACTCCGCCGGATTTTTTTTTCACTTTTTTGGGATTTCCGGATGTTTGAAGATTTTTCTTGCGCTCCTCTCTTGATTGATATTGGTCTGCCATTCTATAATTCCTTCCTTTCTAACCTCTAAGATGGCTTATCGGTGTTACTATCAAGTATTGATCAATTATAATTTTCTAAAACAGTGTTTCTAATATTTTAATATAATCAATTCTTGGCTGAAATCCAAGCGGGATGAAATGACCGGATTGTTCAATTTCGTTTTTTGTAATGGACTTTCTTCCGCCATTCATCATTCTTTGCCAAAAAGCTAACAAAGGTTGTGCTTCAAGCAAATATACTTCATCTTGACATGTAAACCGAAGTATGACAAAGCACATACCTCCTTGTTTCATTACTTCCTGCATATGGGTGATTTGGTGTTGGTGGAAGTTTTTCAAGGGAAAAGCAGTAGGATTTTGCGTTTCCTTTGCTTCGAAATCGATATACTTTCCTTTATATACCCCATTATAATCTGTAGTGGAAGCAACTTTGAAATAAGCTTCTTTAATAACAGCCGCACTGCGTTTTGGATAATCAACCTGAACAATTTGAATCGGTGTTGGTTTTTTGTGTACTACTGCTATTCCTCGTTCGAGATAAAAATGATTCGTCTCATTTAAATCTTCTTCAAGTGTCATACCCCGATTACTGTATGAGCCATTCTTTTGAGTGATTAACGTTTTTTTTGATTCAGTCTCTTTTCGAATAAATTTCTTTCCATTTGGATAATTTACAGTCATGATAAGCACCTCTTTAAACCATACCTTATCATACCAAATCTTTGTAAAATTGGGTTGAATAAATATTTCAGTTTAGGGAAATCTAAAAATAATTCTAATACCCATATCATAATCATGATTCATTTTTCGTTAAGGTTCAAGACGATATTCTATTAAAAATTCATTAAGGAATAGCTATGAATCATCTTACAATACATGAAATTACCATCATCCGTCAAATCCAAATGGAAACAGAAAAGAAAAATATTGATAATATTTCAAGAACGAACGCTTATTTTGCTTTTTTTAAAAAGAATCCCGACATTATTTGGTCTTTCCTTGCCAGTATGGTGTCGCGCAATGGCGGATGGAATATGTGCGATCTGGAAGGGAACATATTTCCAAAACTTATCGCTCCTCAATTGCGAAAACAACTCTTTTTAACATATGAGAGGGCCAATTGGCTCATTTTTCATGATGCATATCCTCAGTTACTTCTCTATCAATATTCATTGGAAAAAAATCAGCCATTATTTCATTTACTGCCTTATTTTAATGTCTCCTCATTTATTGAGCGGGAATGGTACAGATACTGGAATGATAAGGATAGGAGTCGGCTGACAAGGGCCTTGATTATTAATGAACAAAACGTCATTCAATCTCCTGTCATTGAACATCCTATCTATAAGCAAAAAGTTTTTCATAACCTTATCTTTTCATTTCAAGATCTGCTTCATTTTAGTTATGTACTTTTTCCGACCTGCGGCGGAGAGCTGTATGGGGCGTGCACAAACGGTTTTAAATCACTTTCACAGCGGATTCAATTAGGAAAACGGCTGGCAGATATTCTATTCCATCCCCGGCTTTTTCCAAGCTTTTTTGAATTTGCTGACAAAACCCCCCATACTGGTTCAAGAATGGATTATGAACAATATTTCAAGGTCAAGAGTTTAAGAAAAACGCCCATGCTGCGAACGACTTTTCCTATTATCCAACATGAGCTGCAAAAAAGGGAGGATTGGAGCAGAAAGCGTTCTATATCCCCAGTTTGGCTGTACTTTCCATCTCGACATCGACATTCCTTTCATTTAACGGATTGGTATTTTGCTAAAACGAATCAGCTGGAATTATTATTGGCAATAAAAAAAGTGTTAAAAATGAAGGAGTGGGAGTAAAGAAAAAGCAAGGAAATCTCCTTGCTTTCAGATTGTAGACAAAAGGCATTTCAAAAGTTCCGATTCTGGCGCCCTTTTCTAAAATTGGGATTTTTCTGTTTGATTTTTCTTAAGGTAGACCCCGGCGGGGTCTATTTTTATGCCATTTCTGGACTTTTCCAAGTCCATGTAGCCAACTTCTTTAAATTCATAGCAGCAAAAGTAAGCATCGCCTGCATGGACAATTTTTTAAGACCTCTTAAGGTTGTCCATCGCATACCATGCTTTTCTTTCGCATCCGCGAATACACGTTCAATTGTTTCTTTACGACGTGCATATATTATTTTATTCTCTTCTGTATGACGAAGATGTTCAGCCTCTTCAAGATATGGTTCCCAGATATGTCGTTGAATGAGCTTTTGATGATTTTGACTTTGTGTACATTGTGCTAGAAGTGGGCAATCCTTACATATAACAGGATTAGAGATGTACTGTCGATAACCTTCCTTAGTAGTCGTTCTATAATCCAGAACTTGTCCTTCCGGACATATGTAACAATCAAAGTGCTCATCATAGACATAATCGTGCTTTTTCAAATATCCCTCCTTTGTACGTGGTCGTGTATAGGGTAAAGCAGGGCGAATTTCATTTTCAATTAAATATTGAGCAATAGCAGGTGTTTTATATCCGGCATCAGCAGCTACAGCATTAGGTTTCCCACATTTTTCAATGACCTTTTCAACTAGAGGCTCTAACATTGTACTATCATGAACGTTACCTGGAGTTACAATAGTCCCCAGGACAAAACCATTTCTATCTGCGGCTGCATGAAATGAATAAGCAAATTGCTTTGTCCTTTCGTCTTTTACATAGTAACCACTCTCCGAATCTGTTGTACTTTCTTTTATTTCTTTGTTTTCTTCTTTTTCATATTTATCTGGTGGGATGGGCTTTTTCCCATGTTCTTCACGATCACTATTAATTTCTGCTTGAAGACGTGCTTCATAAGCTTTTGATTCTTTCCGAACTACTTTCTTTTCGAATTTGCGTTTATTTGCACTTGCTTTAACGTGAGTTGAATCAATGAATACATGTTCCGAACTAACTAACTTTTTATCTGCTGCCTCTTTTAAAATACGGTAGAAAATTTGTTCAAATAAGTCTGTATCCTTAAAACGACGTTCGTAGTTTTTACCAAAAGTTGAAAAGTGGGGTACTTTATCATAAAAACCAAATCCTAAAAACCAGCGATACGCCATATTTGTTTCAATTTCCTTTATCGTTTGACGCATCGAACGGATACCGAAGGTATATTGAATGAAAGCCATCTTAATTAATACAACAGGGTCAATACTTGAACGTCCGCGCTTAGTTGAGTACAAATCTTCAACCAATGAATAGATAAATGAAAAATCTACTGCGGCTTCTATTTTGCGAACCAAGTGATCAGCAGGTACAAGTTGATCTAAGGCAATCATTTCAATTTGGTCACGATTTATCTGTGTATTTTTCGAAAGCATTCCATCCACCTCTATTAATTCTCTGTAAATAAATTATACAAAAGGCTGTGTTAATGTACATTATTGATTTTTACACTCTGTTGATTGGAGTGGAAGGCGGCGAAGACTCCTGCGGGAGTACGGGACAGGGGAGACCCCGCAGGCGCTGAAAGCGCAGAGGAGGCTCCCCGAACCGCCCGCGGAAAGCGAAGCCGCCTGGAACGGAAATCAACAGACAAGTTTAATATGGCCAAACAAAAAAGACTGTCGATTTTAAACCCGAAATCCTTCGGATTTGTCGACAGTCTGAAAGCAAGGAAATCTCCTTGCTTTTTCTTTCGTTATTCGGCCGGGCGGTTTGGCCCCTCAAGTTTTTTATCACCATAACCGGCTCTTTTTTCAGATGTTGACTGAACAGCTGGTTTTTTTGTTTGCTGGTTGTTTTTAGCCATATGAACACCTCCAATATTAGATTGTGTTGTTTTCCAATTTTCATACGATTTGTAGATGTCGAATAAAACGCGAGAAAATATCAGTTCAACACTTTCTTTGCCGAATCGCTTCTAGTTTTGTCTAGAAGGAAGGAGGCAATAGAAGTAAAGAGAATTAAATACATAACAATACGTGAGGAGGGGTTTTAAATGTATCAATCATCAACTGAAAAGGAAAGGCTGCTTTTGGCACTGACAAATATTTTTGATCAATTGGAAGAATTGGACTTGGTACTTGAAAAATCTTTCTCAGACCTCCGGATCCGAATGAACGAGGAGGAGCAAAATAAAATATTTGATTCTGTAAAAAAATTATCGATTCTCGAGAATAAAATTGATCAGACGATTCCTAAAAGCAGTGGAATGATTGCAGATTTTAACCTATCAGATGCCTCTAAAGTATTGGAGTTGGAACTAGGTTTTTAACGTCAGAAATAAGCCGGGAAGAGCTTGATTATATAAGGAAGAGTTCGGGGAATAGAAAAAAATGAGATGCTTCTTGGGCATCTCTTCACGAATTTGTTTGTTCGATGAGGGTGGTGTCTTTAGTGGTTTCAGGAAATACTGCTCCTTTGTTTTCAAGTTCCCGGATCAAAAGGTGATATTCTTTAATACTAATCTCGTTATGAATATAAGATTTTCTTGCAAAATCCATAAGAGCATTAACATCATCCGTTTGATAATCCCGTTTTTGGATAAATCTGTTTTTCAATTCGCGTATATCCATATTGAAACCTCCTTCATCGTTTTACTAGTTATGAATGTATGAAGAATTATTTGTTTTAACTATAATTAATCGTAACACGAAAAAAGTGAATTAATAGTTTTTAAAATATTTTAACTTCAGACAAAGTTCTTGTCATTTTGACATTGATTTCTCCTTTTGCGAATCACCATTCAATGGTGCCCAACATATCGTGTAATAGTGATAAATGCGGAGGAGATGTTTGCCCATGTTTGGTAAAATGAGACCAAATTATTATGATACCACTGGATTCTCGGGGCAAATTATGCACCATTTTCCAGTTAACCACCAATTGAATCAAGCGTTGTATTCTCGGCAACAGCCATTTCCCTATCCAGTAGGAACACAGCAAAATGTACCTTATAACCAGCAAAACAATTTTTATCCGCAAAATTTTCTGCCCTATGCTCAACCAGTTCAACCAGTTCAACCAGTTCAGCAGGGAATGGCTTTACAAACAAATCCATATTACAATCAATATCCTTCTCAAAAAGATTCACAATTTCTGTTTCAAAACCCCTTGCAGCCAGCTGAGGATATGATTCATAAACCGTATACACCATATAATGGGAATTCGGTGATGAACCCTTACCCTAAGAATAATTTACTAGTCAAACAGCCGAGCGGAATGCAGTCCTTCATGAATTCATTTAAATCACAGGACGGTTCAATCGATTTTAACAAAATGATGAATACAGCCGGACAAATGATGAATGCAGTAAATCAAGTATCATCACTTGTCAAAGGTGTTGGTGGAATGTTTAAAGCAGCACCATAAAAAGACGGCCAGATTGGCCGTCTATTTATATATACATAAATTCAGATTAATCACCTATTTCTATATTTCTTCCTATTTCTCTTGGAACACGAATTTGCAAAAGTCCATCACGATAGGATGCCTTTATATTCTTTTCATTAATGGCAAAAGGAAGAGAAATGGTCCTAGAAGCCTGTTGGCGAAAAATCCTGCTGCGATAAATATGGTTATTGTCATTTTCAGATGTTTCCAGCTCTTTATTTTCCACTGATATCGTTAAGTATTGGCCTGTCATATTTAAATGAATTTGCTCCCGTTTTACACCAGGAAGTTCTGCACTAACAATATATTCATTGTCTATTTCATCAGTGGTTAAATGGAAGCCGCCCTCAAAGGGAAATGGGGTTTTAAAAAAATCATCGATTGATTGGAGAAATCCCCTTATCGGTTTTTCCGCAAAAAAATCATTCATCGTTTTCATTAAGTCGCCAAAATGATCAGGAAAAGGTTTTTTTGAATTATTTTTATCACTCGGCAGGTTAGATGACATTTTCATACCCTCACTTTCAAGAAATTCACACATTATCATATGTGAACTGATAGTGGAAGGTGCAGCAATAAAATTGTAACAAGTTTTTGAACATTTTATTACAGACGCTTAAAACGTGATGTAAGTCACATTAATAATGTGTAGACATTAGTATTCTGAAACAGAAGATTAAATAAAAAGTGAGGTTTTAAAATGTTCTGTTATCAATGCGAACAAACACCAACAGGTGGATGTAAGGTGATCGGTGTTTGTGGAAAAGACGAAACAATTGCCAGTCTTCAAGATACGATCATTTTTGGTTTGAAAGGTATTGCTGCTTATCGTACACATGCTAATCAATTAGGTTATACAGATCCTTTTGTTGATGCTGTTACTCATGAAGCGCTTTATATGACATTAACAAATTCAAATTTCAATGTTCAAGAACATATTGATATGGCTATGAAAGTTGGCCAGTCTGCTGTCCGTATTATGGAGGTTTTAGATAAAGCACATACAGAGAGATTAGGGATTCCGGAGCCTATTCGTGTAAGTCAAAATAAGATTGAAGGTAAGTGTATTGTTGTAACCGGACACAATCTTTTTGCACTTGAGGAGCTGTTAAAGCAAACTGAGGGCAAGGGAATCAATATATATACACATTCTGAAATGCTGCCGGCCCACGGCTATCCAGCATTAAAGAAATATGATCATTTAAAAGGGAATATTGGAAAAGCATGGTATGACCAACGCCGCCTTTTTGAAAAATTCCCAGGTGCTATACTAGCCACTACAAATTGCGTCATGCCGATTAAAGGGACTTATGCAGACAGAATGTTCTCATATGAGGTCGCAGGACTTGAAAATGTACAAAAAATTGTAAATGATGATTTTTCTCCATTAATTGAAAGAGCACTTGAACTTCCTGAGGCATCGATAGATTCAGAAGACACTTTGCTAACTGGTTTTCACCACCAAACAGTCCTTGGTTTAGCTCCAGAAGTAATTGATGCAGTAAAAGCCGGAAAAATTAAGCGATTCTTTGTTATCGCAGGCTGCGATGCCCCTGGACATGGCGGAGATTATTATCGAGAATTGGCAACTTCACTCCCGCCTGAAACGGTTATCCTAACAACGTCTTGTGGGAAATTCCGCTTTAATGATGTTGATTATGGAGTGGTACCAGGTACAAATATTCCGCGTTATATTGATTTGGGCCAATGTAATAACTCTGTTTCGACAGTGAAAATTGCGATGGCGCTTGCGGATGCATTTGGATGTGAAGTAAATGAACTTCCTGTCAGCATTGTTTTATCTTGGTTTGAACAAAAAGCTGTCGCGATTCTTTTAGGCCTTTTCAGTCTGGGAATTCAAGATATCAGAATTGGACCAAAAGCGCCTGAGTTTATTTCTGAAGGTGTATTAAATGTTCTTCAAGATACATTTAACTTAAAATTAATTGGAAACGCCAAGGAAGACATGGCTGCAATGCTTCAGCTTTGAGCCAAATAAAAATAAGAGAACACCGTAGTCCAACTGCGGTGTTCTTTTTAAATTAGATAGATCTCTTCCATTAGCTTATCAACATCCAAGATCATGTTACCTTCATTATCTACTTCAATTAATTCATCTTTTTTCATTTTTGTCAGTGTACGACTGATGGTTTCCCTTGTAGTACCAATCATATTGGCAAGGTCTTTATTTGTGAACTCGGCTTTTAAAAGGGTGGTGCCGTCTCCTTTTGGGCTGCCATGAGCTTTGGCAAGTCGAATCAACAGCTTTACTATTTGTTCATATGTATTATTTAAAATTTGTTCTTCCAGCCGATTTTGTAAATCAATGATTTTCTCACCTAATACTCTAAAAACTTTAATGCACAGCTCAGGATTTTCGATCAGAACATGATCAAATTTTGAAACCGGCACTGCAATTAATGTAGATGGTTCCATCACCTCAGCGTAGGCAGGATAATTGCCCTTTCTAAAAAAACCAACATGAGGAAACATTTCCCCGCTTTTCATGATGGCAACAATTTGCTCCTTCCCATTAACATCACTTTTATAGATTTTTATTTTCCCTTTATTAATGAAATATACATTTTCCAGGGGGTCTCCTTGTAGAAATACATGACTTTGTTTTTTCCATTCCCTTACAATCGAAATCTCGGTGATTTTCGAAAGCTCTAAATCATTTAATTCACGGAAAAGGGAAAAAGTTGCTAAGATCTTTTTTATTTCCTCTATTTTCATGGAATCACCTTCCATTCAGTTTCACTATTTCTTTATTGTAACAAAGTTAGACTCATTGCGTTATCATTTAAATTAGAATTAATTTTGTAAAAGTTTTTTCTTGGAATATTTTCTATTTCATTTTTATGCTTTAAAAACGAACGTTTATTCGATAAAATATAAGGAATGAGGTGATACCGATGAAGCTAAAAAAGAATCTTCAAGATATTCTTAACGAATTAAGAATAAATGATGAATTTAACAAAAATATTGCGGAATGGCATACAATTCCGGAAAAACCGCCGCAAACAGTCGCGCTTCCTGATCATTTAAATAGTAAATTAAAAGAAGCATTACATCAAAAAGGAATTGAACAGCTATATACCCATCAAAGATCGGCATATGAAAGTATAATGGCAGGGAAAAGCATTGTTGCAGTGACACCTACCGCCTCAGGGAAAACTCTATGCTATAATCTTCCGGTGCTACAGACCATTTTGAACAATCCAAATGCCCGTGCCCTTTATATGTTTCCTACAAAAGCTCTGGCACAGGATCAAAAAAGTGAAATAAATGAAATCATTCAAGCTGCAGGAGTGGATATTAATAGCTATACCTATGACGGAGATACACCGGCAAATATACGCCAGCGTGTCAGGACAGCCGGGCATGTTGTGATTACAAATCCAGATATGCTTCATTCGGCCATCTTGCCGCATCACACTAAATGGGTTTCATTATTTGAAAACCTACATTATGTTGTCATTGATGAACTCCATACCTACAGGGGAGTTTTTGGAAGCCACGTTGCCAATGTCATACGCAGGTTGAAACGAATCTGTCACTATTACGGCAGTCATCCAGTTTTTATCTGTACATCAGCCACTATTGCCAACCCGTTGGAATTAGCAGAGATGTTGACGAATGAGAGCATGAAGTTAATTAATAATAATGGAGCTCCCAGCGGAAGGAAGCATTTCGTTTTTTATAATCCGCCAATTGTGAATAAACCATTGAACATAAGAAAAAGTGCTACACTCGAAGTTCGTAAAATTGCTGGTGAACTACTAAGAAACAAAATACAAACTATTGTTTTTGCAAGAAGCAGAGTGCGAGTTGAAATTATTCTTACTTATTTGCAGGAATTGGTAAAAAATCAATTGGGCTCAAAGTCTATCATGGGGTATCGTGGAGGCTATTTGCCGACAGAGCGTAGAAGAATTGAGAAAGGCTTGCGTTCTGGAGAAATTTATGGGGTTGTCAGTACTAATGCATTAGAGTTAGGTGTTGATATTGGACAGCTGCAGGTCTGTATCATGACTGGCTACCCAGGAACTATTTCAAGTGCATGGCAACAAGCCGGACGGGCTGGGAGACGACATGGGGAAGCTTTAGTCATTATGGTAGCAAGTTCTAGTCCTCTGGATCAGTATATCATTCAAAACCCTGAATACTTTTTCAATAAAAGTCCGGAAACCGCCCGAATAAACCCTGATAACCTAATTATTTTAATTGATCATTTGAAATGTGCGGCCTATGAACTTCCCTTTAAAGCGGGAGAGCAGTTTGGCACGCTGGAAGAGCCAATAGAGGAGTTGTTAGAGTATTTGGCAGAGGAAAGAGTCCTTTATCGGAACGGAGATAAATGGTATTGGATGAGTGACTCATTTCCTGCTCATAATATCAGCCTTCGCTCAGCTTCTCAGGAAAATGTGGTCATCATTGATCAGACAAATGTGGCAAATGTTAAGGTTATTGGTGAAATGGACCGTTTTTCAGCAATGACATTGCTTCATGAAGAAGCGATATACTTGCATCAAGGAACTCAATATCAGGTTGAAAAGCTTGATTGGGATGAAAAAAAGGCTTTTGTCCGCGAAGTGGAAGTAGATTATTATACTGACGCCAATTTAGCAGTGCAATTAAAGGTATTGGAAGAAGATAAACAGCAGAACCTTGGCACAGCCGAAATTGGTTATGGAGATGTTAGTGTCAGGGCGATGGCCACAATCTTTAAAAAAATTAGGTTTGAAACTCACGAAAACATTGGTTCCGGACCCATTCATCTTCCTGAAGAGGAGCTGCATACAAATGCAGCGTGGATTTCAACGAACGAACTTTATGCGGAATGGAGCAAAGAGAGAATGGAACAAGGGCTTGTTGGTGCCGCCCATGCCCTAAACCACATTGCCCCATTATTTGTCATGTCTGACCCTCAGGATCTACATGTAATTCCGAAAGTTAAGGCAGACCATAATGAAAAGCCTACAATCTTTTTCTATGACCGTTATCCAGGCGGAATTGGATTAAGTGAAAAAATATATTATGGAATATCTGAGGTCATTACAGCAACAAAGGATATGATTTTACGCTGTCAATGTAAAGCGGGGTGCCCTTCATGTGTAGGAATGGATGCATCTGGTCAAACTGCCAAACAGGATGCACTAAAAATACTTGATGCTTATTTCCCGATTTTAAGCCGTGACAAGGATGTGTTGTAAAAATGTCCTTGAAAAATAAATTAAACCGATTAAAACCGCATTTATCGCTAGACGGACATAACGAAAAAGAAGTTGATACCCCGAAGGCTATACCCATTCAGATCCCATTTCAGGAACGTTGGGCAGAGGAAAATATAATCCCATATTACCTTGACGAGGACTACTGCTTACTCAGAGAGGTAAAATACCCATTATCAATGAGGCATGGACATTATAGCTTCCAAGACTTTCTTTTGGCAATTGAAGTATGGAACAGACAGGGGGGCAGCCATCCACTATCGGCAAAAGGTTATCAGGCGGAAGAGCTGTTTTTCTTTGATACAGAAACGACAGGGCTTGGCGGTGGTGCGGGAAATACTATTTTTTTACTAGGCTATGCCAGTGTTACTGGTAATCAGTTAACTGTGAGACAGCATATTCTTCCCCATCCAGGTGCGGAAATTCCTTTATATCATAGTTTTTTAAACCATGTTAATTATAAAACGCTAGTCACCTATAATGGGAAATCTTTTGATTGGCCGCAAGTCAAAACAAGGCATACCTTAGTGAGAGAGCATGTACCAAAACTTCCTGCATTCGGCCATTTTGATTTATTTCACGCTGCCAGGAGGCTGTGGAAACATAAGCTGGAGCGTTTAAAATTATCCATTGTAGAGAAGGAAGTACTAGGCGTTAAAAGAATAGATGATATCCCAGGATTTTTAGCTCCAATGATTTATTTTGAATTTATTGAAAGTAATCAGCCAGAGGGGATGCTGGGGATTTTAAAACATAATGAAATAGATATTTTGTCGCTTGTTACACTCTATACTCATTTAACATTTCAATTAAACAGTATTGATAGAAATCAAACTAGATCAGAAATATATGAAGTAGGGCGCTGGTATGCTTCTATTGGTGAAAAAGCTGAAGCAGAAAAGGTTTTAATGAAACTCACAGATAGAAATGATTTCACATCATATCAAGCAAAACTTATTTTGGCGTTTGAACATAAAAAAAACCATGAGTGGGAAATGGCTAGGAAATTATTTACTGATGTTGTTGATTCAAGTGATAATAAAATGATGTTAGAAGCATGTGTTGAACTGGCAAAAATATTTGAACATCGTCTCAAGGATATCCCTCAGGCTCTTATGTATTGTGAAAAGGCAATGAAGATGTTAAAACGTAGTCATCAGCAGGAAATGTTAAAAGGGATCACTTATGATCAGCTGCAAACAAGATGGGATCGCCTTTCAAGGAAACTTGTCAAATTTCCCGGGTAAGCGCAAAATTCGTCAAAAATACCTATTGAACAATACGGTTCGCTAAACTTCGTCAAATGTAACGAAAATTTAACATTTTAACGGGTCGAAACCAATAAATCCATATTGTTAATTGTCGTATAAAAAGGTACAATTTAAAATTGTGTAAAGCAAAAAATGTAACAATAATAATATGGAGCTGGTAATATGTATAAGGCAATTATGGTTTTATTTTTTGTCGTTGTCGGATTGACAGCTGTTCTTTTTACAAGTTTAAAAGATAGCTTCTTTTTATAAATTACCTAAGCACCCTGACATGTGGGGGAAAATGCTTTTCTTTCAAAAATAGGTATTTTCATTAGTACAAGAGTACTCCTTTCTACATAGGCTGTTAATGTAAACAATAACATGAATGGAAAGGAGAGCTTTGAATGTTTCTTGGAGCTAATGTAACGCCCCCGGTCATTCATCCGACAACAAATTTTGTGAACCACACTTTTTCTGCAACGGTGGTACCGCACATCCATCCAGTTCATACTACAACAATTAACCATCATTTGTACCAACATAAACACTACTGTCCTCATACATCTTCCTGCTGTGAGGAAGTTTGCAACCAGCAAATTAATTGCTGCAACCCATGCGCACCAAGCCCAATGCCGATCGCTAATGCATTGCCGAATGCGCTGCCAAATGCGGTAACTGGTGGTTATGGGATGGGCGGACCAGGTTTTGGAGCTGCTGCACCGGGATTTGTCCCAGGACCAGGTTATGGAGCCGCTGGACCGGGATTTGCCCCCGGACCATTTATGGGTCCAAGACCTTAGGATTATGATTAATGCAAGGGCATTATGCCCTTGTTTTTTCTTTACTATATGGTATGCATTTGTAAACAAAATGTTTGTCCTGTTTTTAATAAAATTTTTTCAAGGGTGTGCAACCTACATGAAAGTTTTAACTATTTCCGGTTACAAACCATTTGAATTAGGGATTTTTAAAAAAGATCATGAATCCGTATTTTTTATCAAAACAGCTTTAAAAAAAGAATTGTCATCACTAATAGATGATGGCCTGGAATGGGTATTAATCAGTGGTCAGATTGGTGTTGAGCTTTGGGCAGCAGAAGTTGTTTTTGAATTGCAGCTCAAGTATCCCGAATTAAAGCTTGCGGTTATTACTCCATTTTTAAACCAGGAGGATTCCTGGAATGAAAATAACAGGGAATGGTATGAATCGATTCTTTCTCAGGCTGATTTTGTGGATTCAATTACTAAAAAGGGCTATGAAAATCCATGGCAATTCCGCTTGAAGAATCAATTTTTTTTAGAAAAGAGCGATGGTCTGCTATTGTTGTATGATCAAGAAAAGGAAGGAAGCCCTAAATATTTGTTTGAGCTGGCTCATCAATTTCAGGAAAATCATGAATACATGATCAGGTTAATCACTTTTTATGATTTACAGTTGACTGTTGAAGAAGAGCTTGAGAAACAAACAGATTTTTAATACATTTTCAGGCATGTTTTATTAGTCTGTCCATATAATGAATTTGTAGCTGCCATTATTCTATGCAACATGAAAATTGACAAAACGTCATATTTTTGGAAAAATAAAAAGTAATGATTGGCTTAACTTGAGGTGATTTGAATGCTGTCAGATAAAGTGAAATTAACGGCTAAAGACATTTTGGAAAAAGAATTTAAAACTGGTGTACGTGGTTATAAACAAGAAGAAGTAGATAAATTTCTAGATTTAGTTATAAAAGATTACGGTACTTTCCACCAGGAAATTGAAGATTTGCAGCAAGAAAATCTGCGCCTGCGCAAACAGCTGGAGGAAGCATCTAAAAGACAACAGCCAGTTGCACAGCCAGCTGGGACAACTAATTTTGATATCTTAAAACGATTATCAAATCTGGAAAAGCATGTTTTTGGCAACAAACTTTACGAATAACACATAATACCTTCATTTCCTAATTATAACCATTGAAATAAACGTTATGATTACATATAATAAGAAATGTACTTGTTAATAACGTTCGGGTAATCGCTGCAATTAGCTTTTAGCTAAATTGCAGAGGAAAGTCCATGCTCGCACGGGCTGAGATGCCCGTAGTGTTCGTGCCTGGCGAAATCATAAGCCAGGGCAGTTGGGATGAATCTCAGCTGACGGCTGGGAAAATACCTAAGTCTTTTAGATATGGTATGAGTACCTTTAAAAGTGCCACAGTGACGTAGCCTTTCTAGAAATGGAAAGGGTGGAACGGGTAAACCCCGCGAGCGAGAAACCCAAATTATGGTAGGGGCGCTTTCTCTGAGGAAATGAACAAGGAGAAGGACAGATTCATGTAATCTGTAGATAGATGATTACCACTTTGGTACGAGGCATGATTTGCCGTTTGAAGTACCTTGGTACAGAACATGGCTTATAGAACGTTATTAATGGAAATGAAATATGGAATTTAAAATGCTCTCCATAAGGAGGGCTTTTTATGTGCGTTACTCATGACTGAATTGGTTCCATTGTTTTTGTTAATAATGGAAGTAGTCAATATGAATAGATCATTACATATAAAGGTATTAATAAAGGGTGAAAAAATGGGTAATACATATCAAATAATTGCGACTGCAGCTATGGGATTGGAAGCATTGGTTGCGAAAGAAGTTCGTGCGCTCGGCTATGATTGCCAGGTAGACAATGGGAAAGTAACATATACTGGTGATGAATATGCCATTGCCAGAAGCAATTTGTGGCTGCGTACAGCAGACCGTATAAAGATCAAAATAGGTGAATTTAAGGCATTCACCTTTGATGAATTATTTGAAAAAACGAAAGCACTTCCTTGGGAACATTTTTTACCGGAAGATGCGGAATTTCCTGTGACAGGGAAGTCGGTCAAATCCAAGCTTTTCAGTGTTTCCGATTGCCAAGCAATTGTCAAAAAAGCAATCGTGGAGAGAATGAAAAAGCATTATAAACGGGAAAGCTGGTTTGAAGAAAATGGGGCACTTTACCGAGTTGAGGTAGCTTTGTTAAAAGATGTTGTCACGTTAACGATTGATGCAACGGGAAATGGCCTACATAAACGTGGATACCGGGCAGCTCAGGGAGCTGCACCCTTAAAAGAAACGATGGCTGCAGCCCTTGTCATGCTCACGAATTGGCACCCTGATAAACCATTTATTGATCCGTTTTGCGGTTCTGGTACAATTCCAATTGAAGCAGCGCTAATCGGACAGAATATCGCACCGGGCTTTAATAGAGAATTTGTTTCAGAAGCATGGAGTTGGCTTCCAGCCAAGGTTTGGGATGATGCTAGACTTGAAGCAGAGGATTTAGCAAAATATGATCAGCCATTAGATATTACCGGATCGGATATTGATCAACGAATGGTCAAAATTGCCCAGGAAAATTCATTTGAAGCTGGTTTTGCAGATATTATTCAGTTTAAACAAATGCAGGTAAAAGATATTTCTGTAAAGAAAGACTATGGGGTCATTATAGGAAATCCTCCATACGGGGAACGATTAGGGGAGAAGGAAGCAGTTGAAGCCATGTACCACGAAATGGGTCAGGCCTTTAGCAAGCTTGATACATGGTCGATTTATATTTTGACTTCTAATGAAGATTTTGAAAAATTTTATGGAAAACCTGCTACAAAGAAGCGAAAATTATTTAATGGATTTATTCGCACCGATCTTTACCAATATTGGGGCAAAAAGCCGCCGAGGCCGCATAATCAGTTAAATACAGAAACGACAATTCATGATTAGCGTCAATCGACGCTATTCTTTTTTTGGAGGAATTGATAAAAATGAAAAGCCGAATACCGTTTGAAGTGGCAAAAACCGATTCTTTTTATGATAAATTAAGTGAATGGATTGGCGATTTGTTTTATGACATACTTCCTGAAGCCGGCTTTGAACTTCGGGATGAACAGATTTATATGGCTTTTCAGCTGGAAAAAGCTTTTAAAGAAAAGAAAGTCATGTTTGCTGAAGCGGGAGTGGGAACAGGTAAAACAATTTGTTATCTGCTTTATGCAATCATGTATGCCCGCTATACAAACCGACCGGCGATCATAGCTTGTGCCGATGAAACATTAATTGAGCAATTGGTAAAAAAAGAAGGGGATATTGCCAAATTAGAGAGAGTACTTGGACTCGATATTGATGTTCGGCTGGCTAAGTCACAAGATCAATACTTGTGTTTAAAGAAGCTGGAACGGGTTAGAAGCCATGATTTTATCGATGAGGCAGAGGCTGTATATGAAAAATTACCTGAATTTGTTCATCGCTCTGTGACGATGCAGCAATTTGAAAAGTATGGTGACCGCAAAGATTTTCCGCAGTTGTCAGATGAACTATGGGAGCAGGTCAATTGGGACGCTCTCCAAGATTGTTTTTCCTGTGAAAAACGCCATCGTTGCGGTCTCACGCTGCACAGGGAATATTATCGGCATGCGAAAGATCTGATTATATGTTCACATGATTTTTATATGGAACATATTTGGACGAAGGAGGCAAGAAAGCGTGAGGGACAGCTCCCACTATTGCCGGAGCATTCATGTGTAGTTTTTGATGAGGGGCACTTACTGGAATATGCTGCACAAAAAGCATTGAGCTATCGCTTTACTGACTATACATTAGAAGCATTGTTGACGCGGTTAATGGAAAATGACGTCCGTGAAAAAACATTATACACAATAGAAACTGCTTTAACAGAAAATGATTCATTTTTTAATATAATTTCCCAATTCTCATCAAGGGCACTTGGTTCTGAAAAGCAAATGATTACCAAACATCCATTAGTGTTAAAAGCTTGTCGAAAGTTACTTGATATTCTACAGAAATTGGAAGAGGAATTGGTTTTTGAAAGTGAATTATTCGTTATTAATGAGTATGATTTAAGGATTGTGGAAGAGTACTTGGATCAGATTACTTACTCACTATCTCTTTTCTTACAAGAGGTAAACGGGATTACATGGTTTGAGGAGACGGCTGGAGAACGAACGCTTGTCATCATGCCTAAAATGGTCAGAGAAGTATTGCAGGAAGAGGTATTTTCTCATAAAAAACCATATATTTTCTCATCAGCAACCTTGTCCAATGATCAATCATTCGATTATATTTCCGATAGTCTTGGCATTCAAGATTATTTATCCTTTTCAGTCGCCTCTCCATTTGATTATGAAGAGAATATGAAAATCTATCTTGCATCGGCGGACAACCATCATGTTGATAAAAAAATCGATTATTTGATTGATAAGATACGGCAATCAGAAGGCAGAGCCTTAGTTCTGTTGAATAATAAACAGGAAATGGCGCAAATAAAAGAAAGACTGAAAAATAATCTTGAATTTCCGCTTTATTTTGAAGGTGACGAGGAAATAAGCACTCTCGTAGCTAAATTTCAAAATGAAGAGCATTCGGTTTTATGCTCCATTCATTTGTGGGAAGGTCTTGATGTGCCTGGAAGATCACTTGAAAGTGTGTTGATTTTTTCACTTCCATATCCCCCGAATGATCCAGTCTTTATCGCTAAACGTGACGGACTGCCGGATCCTTTTACCCAAATTGATCTTCCTTACATGTTGCTTCGTCTCCGTCAAGGGGTAGGACGTCTTATAAGAAGTGAAAGTGATCAAGGTGCGATTCATATTCTTTTAAATGAATCAGATGAGCCGCTGGTTGTTCAAAAAGTGAAAGATGTATTGCCTACAGATGTCATTGAGACGGTTATTTCATAAAAATAAGGGAAGCACTCTACAAACGAGTGCATCTCTTATTTACATTATCTTCCTAACAATCTCCGACCTTCATCGGTCATGTTATCAGGTGACCACGCAGGATCCCAAACAAGATTGACCTCTACTTTACTGACTTCTTCTATTCCTTCTACACAATAGCGGACACCACTTGTTATACTGGTATGCAGCGGGCAACCGGGAGTTGTTAAGGTCATTGTAATGTTACATCTCTGTAAAGGAATTATTAACTTGGCGTGCAGTTCCTGACACCATATTTTTAATCGGTGTTATTACCTTATTAGTATTCTGTCTAAAGGCTCTGTTCAATTTACGAAAACCAACACATAAAGAAAATGAATAACTTCCAGTGAAAGATTCAACATTAGACGATTAGGAAAAAATCCGCAAAGTTTAGCTTTGCGGATTTTTTTCTGTTTCAATCGTTTCATAACATTCAAAGCAATAGGTTTCCTTTTGATCTGTAATTACTCCATTAAAAAAGCCATCTAAGCAATAGATGTTTTTACCGCAGCAATTACACACACTTACCAATTCCTTCAAAAAGATAGCCTCCTTCTTTTGGCGCTATACTATTAATTAAATAATGGTTGATGGATGATAAGACTTACTCAAAACTTCAAATGGTTTCTTATTATATTTTACAACAGAACTCGGTATCCGTTGTTCATTTAATGTCTTTTTGTCAGAAAAATATGATAAAATTCTGAATGGAAACTATTAGGGGGGATTAAATGAAAACTTCGATATTAGAAAAGGAGTTTCTAGATTATGTAAAAAAAATTTCCGCATATAATGAAGCGCTGAACTTAATATATTGGGACTTAAGAACAGGTGCTCCAAAACAGGGAACTGAACAGCGTGCAGAGGTAATCGGGATGTTATCTTCAGAGGTCTTTAAAATGACCACTTCCGAAGAAATGGCGGCATACATAGCTAATTTATCGAATGTTGAATTATCAGAAATAACCAGTAAAATTCTTGCAGAATGCAAAAAAGAATATGAAAGAAATAAGCGGATTCCCGCGGAAGAATATAAAGAATACGTTATTCTCCAATCAAAAGCAGAAAATATTTGGGAAGTAGCGAAAGAAAAGGGTGACTTCCAATTGTTTCGCCCCTATTTGGAAAAGCTCGTTAACAAGACAAAACAGTTCATCGAATATTGGGGCTATGAGGGCAATAAGTATAACGTATTATTGGATTTGTATGAACCTGGTGTTACGATAGATATTTTGGACCATGTTTTTGGCGAACTGAAAAAACAGATAGTCCCATTGGTTAAAAGGATTACGGAAGCATCTCAGAAACCAAAATCAGATTTTCTTTTCCACACATTTAAAAAGGATAGACAGAGGGATTTTAGTTTAGAAGTACTTGCAAATATGGGATACAACTTTGAGTCTGGCCGGCTGGATGAAACAGTTCATCCGTTTGCCATTGGTCTTAATCCTGGAGATGTAAGAGTAACAACAAGATACAATGAACAGGATTTCCGTACAGCGGTTTTTGGAACGATCCATGAAGGCGGGCACGCCTTATATGAGCAAAATATATCGAAAGATTTAATTGGGACATTGCTTTGTACTGGAACTTCAATGGGGATACACGAGTCCCAATCATTATTCTATGAAAACCTAGTAGGCCGCAGCCTACCGTTCTGGGAATATCATTATCCACTGTTGAAGGAATATGGGGAGGGACAATTTGACGATGTAAATTTAGAAGAATTTTATCGTGCGATTAATGAATCAAAACCATCCTTTATTCGAATTGAAGCAGATGAACTAACATACCCTCTCCATATCATGATTCGCTATGAAATCGAGAAAGGTCTGTTTAATGATCAAATAAATGTGGAAGATCTGCCATCGATTTGGAATGATATGTATGAGGAATATTTGGGAATCAGACCAGAAAATGATGCAGCAGGCGTACTCCAGGATGTTCATTGGGCCGGAGGAAGTTTCGGATATTTTCCATCCTATGCTTTAGGGTATATGTATGCAGCTCAATTCAAGCATAAAATGATGGAGGAACATCCAAATTTCGATCAATCATTGGCGGAAGGCAATTTGCTTCCAATCAAAGAATGGCTAACCAAAAATATTCATCAGTATGGAAAACTAAAAAAGCCTCTAGAAATCCTTCAGGATGTAACGGGAGAGGGTTTAAATGCCCAGTACTTAATTGACTATCTTTATTATAAGTACTCCAATATTTACCGTCTGAATGAGATTTGAATTTTAAAGAAAAAGCAGGCCTCCATCGGATGATGGAGGCCTGTTTATACTGTCTTCTTACCATGTTTTAAAACCTTTGGAACCTGGGGGAGCATTCTGGATAATATCAATAAACGGAACGGTATAGGCGAAAAGAATAAGAATGGCAGTAATACCAAGCCAGAGTTTCCAATTCTCAAATACCATCGGTACTGTTTCCTGGGAATTCTCAGCTTCTCCTACCGGGAATTCTTCATCTCCTTTCGGCGCAAAAAAGGCTAGATTAATAAAAATAATGAGTACCAAAATGATTCCCATAAACAAAATAGAACCGCCAACTGCCTGCGCAATTTGATATGGAATCCATTCAACTGCCTGCTTAGCACCGCCATAAGTGGAGAATGCTGACCTCCTAGGTGCTCCGAGCAAGCCTTCAAAATGCATTGCGCCTGACATGAAGACCATACAAATAAACCAGACCCATCCTTGAATAATAGCCAATTTATTCATAGCTTTTGTCAGCTTGCGGCCAGTTAAATGGGGAACTAGCCAATAAGATATTCCAAAGAACGTTAGAACTACCGAAGTAGCTGCTGTTAAGTGAAAGTGGCCCGTAACCCAAATGGTGTTATGAACCACTTGGTCCATTTGGTTTGACGCATTTACAATCCCACCGGCTCCGGCAGGAATAAAGGAGGCCATGCCGATAAATGGAACAGTGAATCGGGCATCATTCCATGGGAGAACCTTAAACCAGCCAAAAAGACCTATTGCTCCTTTTGAGCGTCCGTACCTTTCAAAAGTGGCGAACAAGGAAAAGGCCGTCATTAATGATGGGATTACAACCATGAAAGTTAAAATAACTTGAATAAACTTCCAAGCAGAATCTATTCCTGGCTCCATTAATTGATGATGAAACCCAACAGGGATGGAGAATATTAAAAACAATATAAATGACATTCTCGCCAACGAATCCGAGAAAATTTTTCCGCCAATAATTTTTGGTATAATGGCATACCAGCACATATAAGCTGGAAGTAGCCAGAAATAGACGAGCGGATGGCCGAAATACCAAAAAAGTGTTCGGCTGACAAGTACATTTACCGTTTTTACTAAACCTAGTGACCATGGAAGAAGCTGGAATAAAACGGTTGCGGCAACTCCCAATGTAGCCACAATCCAAAGAAGCGTATTGACCACTGCCATAAAACTTAAGAGAGGGCTTGGTTTTCCTGGGTTGCTTCGGCGCCATTTAATATACGTCATTATTTGTGCTGCTCCGTCAATCCAGCTGCCAACAACAACAAGTGTCATCCCCAAATAAAAAATCCAATGTGCTTGAAGGGGAGCATAGAAAGTATAAAGTACTGTAGCTTTATTGAGCAAAATCATGGTAGCAGCCATTGCGGTTCCGACTACCATTGTCCAGAACCCTATCCAGCCTGTACGTCTTGCTGCATTTGTAGGGGTGCCTGCCGTTCTGCAGACTGCTGCATATTGAAACCCCATGATGAAGAATGTAGTTAAAACTAACCCCATCATCACACCATGGGCAGTTAATATTTCATAATAACCAATGCCACCCGGTAGTTCATATTTCCCTGAACGGACAAGTGTTTGCAAAAGGCCCATTAGACCGCCTATCGCGAGTGCTGCAAAGGCTACAAAAAAATGAGCCATGGAAAGTTTTGCATCGCGCGGGTCAACTTTTACTTTTTCAGCTGCTGTGTTCACCATTATTTTACCACCTCAATTTTCGAAGTCATTAAATGGTGCCCCGCACCACAGTACTCATTACAAACAACCAAATATTCACCCGTTTTATTAAAAGTCTTTGTATATTCACTGACATAACCTGGCTCAAGCATCATATTAATATCCGTTCCAGCAACCTCAAAGCCATGGATGACATCTTTCGTGGTAGCGATGATTTTTACTTTCGCTCCAAGCGGTATTTTGACTTCTCCGGGATTGTAATTAAATGTAGAGGCTACAAATACCAACTCGTAATCCCAATCCTTTCCTTCAACTTTATGAAGGCCTGGTTGGTTGAAAGGTTTCTCTTGATCAACCTTATCAGGATTTACCGTAGTCAGGCAGCTTGGTGGTTTATTACCAAGGTAGAATGCGCTTACACCTATTGTGGACAGAAAAAAAACAAGGCTGCCGATTCCAAAGATTAGCCATATTTTCTCATACTTATGCATATGCATAACCTTTTCCTCCTTAACGCATTAGAGACGTTCAACAAACAGGATATAGACACTGATCCATGTGACAACAATAAATAGACCTAAAAAGAATACGGAAACAAGTGTTCCCTTTAATGAGGAGCGATCCTCTGTCTTTGTTTTTTGTTCTGTCTTTAGTTCCACTTTTTCCATCCCCTTACACTCCTTTCAAAAAATTGAAATAAGATAAGTTCTCTTTCATAATACAAAACAATCGAGAAAGAAAAACCCAAATTTATAAGTTCACAAATTATTCATTCCTAAGTTAAGTATTATGGTAATGGTAAAAATTTGATATAACAGTGATTTATGTCACTGGATATCAGGGTAAATTGTGGCTGAAATGTGAAATATCATATACGGGTTGTGATTTAAGTAACTGATTATTTTTCTTCCTATATAATACGGAATTGTCACAACATAAAAAGTTTGAAAATATGATGAAATGAAATAACATTCTTCCTAGGAAGAGAGTGGTGATTTTGGAAAAATACTATTGTGATAAATGCCGTATTTTATATGACGAGCAGGAATATTGCAAAATTTGCGGATCACTCGCTGCAAACAAAATTAAAATCGAAGTACAGAAGCAACCTGAAAAATAAAATTTGTATCCTTTAAAAACTTTTGTACCGATCATTTGGTAAAGTTTAGCTAGTGAAGAGCATAAAGAATCAAGTTATAATAAGAGGGCACAGCAACAACCTTCAAAACGTTTGCTTCTCCTAATTGGAGAAGCTTTTTTTATGAGCAGAATAAGTTACAGGTTGCTGGTAAAAATATCCCCTATATCCAGTAAAGGAGAAAAGTGATGCCAGCAATAATTTCAGTTGCAGAGGTTGTCCCGCCATTTGAATTGAAACAGGAAAAAGCAGCAGGGTTTGCCCGTGAACTTTTTTCGAATGCATATAAAGATATTGAACGATTAATGACAGTCTTTCATAATGGACAAATCGAAAAAAGGCATTTTGTGAATCCGCTTGAATGGTTTTATGAAAAACACACATTTGCTGAAAAAAATCAGGCCTATATAGAGTCCGCAGTTAAACTGGGGAAAAAGGCAATTAAAGATTGTTTGTGTGATGAACAATTTTTAAAGAAGAAAATTCCCTTTGAAGAAATTGATGCTATTTTTTACATCTCTTCAACTGGTATATCTACACCAAGCATTGAAGCAAAAATAATGAATGAATTACCTTTTCATAAACATACAAAGAGGGTTCCGATTTGGGGGCTTGGCTGTGCTGGAGGAGCTGCAGGGCTATCTAGGGCATATGAGTATTGTTTGGCTTTCCCGCAAGCGAAGGTTCTGGTTCTGTCAGTTGAGCTTTGCAGTTTAACGTTTCAGAACGAAGATCTTTCTAAAAGCAACCTTATTGGTACTTCACTTTTTGCGGATGGTGTCGCATGTGCATTATTGTGCGGCGATGCTATTGATATGAGGGATTTATGCCGTAAGTCAGTATATCCTACCATTATGGCAACACAGTCCACCCTTATGCCAGATTCTTTGGATGTCATGGGGTGGGAACTAAAAAATGCGGGATTGTATGTTATATTTTCCCGAGATATCCCTCGCATTATCGAATCATGGCTTAAGCCGAACGTAACCGAATTTTTACAGAATAATGGAATGGATTTGGAGAAAATCGATTATTTCATTGCACATCCTGGAGGAAAGAAAGTGCTGGATGCATATGAAAATTCCCTAGGGGTTACGAATGGGATGACAGCTATATCACGTGAGGTTTTAAAACAGTATGGCAATATGTCTTCTGCCACTATTTTTTATGTATTAAGGCGATATATGGAGCAGGATCTGCTTAGGGATACCTTTGGGCTTTGTGCTGCATTGGGACCTGGGTTCAGCTCTGAACTTCTTTTAATGAGGTGGAACTAAATGCGTGATATCTTACTTTTTATCTTTTTTATTGGATTTATTATATGTCAGCGGATGGTAGAACTTTTGATTGCCAAACGAAATGAAAAATGGATGTTAAACAAAGGAGCGATTGAATTCTCCGGCAGACATTATTATGTGATTGTGGCGGTACATTTTTTGTTCATTATCAGCTTTTGTCTTGAGAAAATTTTATGGGATCGAGGCTTATTTTCTGCTTGGCCTGTCATCTTCTGTCTTTTTATCATTGCTCAATTATTTCGGGTATGGATTATCAGATCATTGGGGCGGTGCTGGAATACCAAAATTCTTGTATTACCAGATTATCCTATTATCAGAAAAGGGCCTTATCGGTTTTTGAAACATCCTAATTATGTGATCGTTTCATTGGAATTTCTTGTGATTCCATTGCTTTTTTCTGCGTATTTTACGACGATTTTATTTGGGGTATTAAACGCAACTTTATTAGCGATTCGAATCCCGGCAGAGGAAAAGGCATTAAAAACTTTAACTGAATACGAAGGAGTATTTAATGGCTGTCATCGCTTTATCCCTAAATTTGTTAAATAAATGTGACAGTTGCCCAGATATTATTGAAAATGATTATCAACCTATGCTAAAATGAAAACATCGATGAAAACGATTCTCAATAACAGTGATAATCAACGAGGAAGGTGTTCAAAATGGCTTATGCATTTGTTGGCTGTACAATCATTGTGTACGCATTTGTCATGAAGCACGTATTAAAACATGCAACACATTAAAAGATATGATTTTTTTGCCAAGGAGCCATTCCTTGGCTTTTTTCTTTTGTAATTGAAAGTTTTGTATGGGATGTTGATTATAAAACGAAACGAGCGTAAATGAACACCAAAGTTTAAGATAGGTTAATTATAAACAAATAGTGTGTCAAGATAGGAAATGTTTAAAATATCGTATACAATAAACATATTATCATGTTGTTAAGGGGAATAAGAAAACTTATGATAAAAACTACAAATCCTGATGTTACCACCGAAACACTTAAAAATACAATTTCTTCACTATATTCTTATTTTATAGAGCATAGTGATGTAGAATCTGCCGGAAAAGTAAAACAGCTTGCAAAAAAATTAGTCAATCGCGAGTTTACGATTGCATTTTGCGGCCATTTTTCTGCTGGGAAATCAACTATGATAAATCGGGTGATCGGCGAAAATTTATTGCCGTCCAGTCCGATCCCTACAAGTGCAAACCTCGTAAAAGTCAAATCAGGGGAAGATTACGCAAAAGTATTCTTTAAAAATGAAAAGCCTCGGCTTTACTTGGCCCCGTATGATTATGAATTAGTAAAAAAATATTGTAAAGACGGGGATCAAATAGAAGAAATCGAAATCAGTTACAGCCATTCCAATCTTCCTGCCAACACAGTGATTATGGATACACCTGGTATCGATTCAGCCGACGATGCCCATCGTATTGCAACAGAATCTGCTATACATCTTGCTGATTTGATTTTTTATGTAATGGACTATAATCATGTGCAGGCAGAATTAAACTTTCTGTTTACAAAGGAATTAACAGAGGCTGGAAAAGAAGTCTACCTAGTTATCAATCAAATTGACAAGCATAAAGATGAGGAATTAAGTTTTCAGGAATTTCAGAACAGTGTTGTATCTGCCTTTGCTTCCTGGGGTGTGACACCGGCTCGAATCTTCTATACTTCATTAAAGCAGCCTGAGCATCCAAGAAATGAATTTACAGAGCTCCAAACATTTATTGGCGATAAATTGGTTTCAAAAGATGAATTTTTACTAGATGCCATTTACCATTCATTGAAAAAAGTGGCACAGGATCATCTTATAAAAACAAGAAAATCCGGCGAGGAAAAGCTCTTCTCTTCATCTGAAATTATTGGTGAACTGACTGCAGAAGAAAGAGAAGTATTAAAAGAAAACTACGAAAATATGGCTGCAGAATTACAAAACAGTACAATTGAAAAGGGGGAGGGTGATAAGGAGTTTGACGATGAAATCTCCCAAATTCTAAAGAATTCCTACCTTATGCCATTTCAAACAAGAGAATTGGCAGAACGTTACTTGGAAAGCTGTCAGTCAGAATTTAAAGTTGGTTTCCTGTTTTCAAAACAAAAAACAGTAGATGAAAGAAATGCAAGATTTGAAAACTTTTATCATGATATATTGGAAAAAACAAAATCCCAACTTGAATGGCATTTACGTGAGTATTTATTAAATACGTTAAAGAAAGAGCATTTGGATCAAGGTGAACTATTAAGTGCAGCCCAATCTTTTTCAGTTTCAATCTCGAAAGATGTAATGTTGAATGCAGTGAAACCTGGAGCACGATTATCAGGTGAATATGTTCTACACTATACAGAAGATGTCGCAAACGCCATAAAAAAAGCGGCAAGAAATCAAATTGAAAAATTTAAGCCTTTATACTTGGAAGAAAAGAATAAACAGAATGCCAAAATATTGAAGCAGATGGAGCAAGATTTTAGTGAAACAGAGAGATATATGAGAGCTGTAAATGAACTAGAATTGTTCGAGCAAATGATGCAAAAGGAAGAACAGCTAATAGATAAAATCTTGAAGGACCATGAAGTTACAGCAAATGAACACGCAAATCTATTTGAACAGGAAGATGAAGATTGCGAAGTGGTTAAATCGCAACCTGCTGTGGAACCGATAAAAGCTGAAGGACATGATTCATTGGAAGCGATATCGACAGCTCAAGGAAAACATGAGAATTTTGCTGCCAGGACAGAGGAAAGACTGAAATTAACGATCCAAAGGCTTCAAGACGCCTCCAGTTTGATTAAAGAATTGCCTGGCTTTAAAAAGCTAGCTAACGAATTAGTCGAAAAAGCAGAAAGATTGAATCATAAAAGTTTTACAGTGGCCCTTTTTGGTGCGTTTAGTGCTGGGAAATCATCATTCGCAAACGCATTGATGGGTGAAAAGGTATTACCGGTTTCGCCTAATCCTACAACTGCTGCGATCAATAAAATAAAACCAGTTACAGACGAGTACCATCATGGGACTGCAGTTGTAAAATTTAAAAGTCAAAATGCCATGCTTGATGATGTGAATCGTTCCTTAAAGGTATTTGCTTTACAAGCAGCGGATTTAACATCAGCATTAAAACTTATTGACCGTATTATGGTTGAAAAAAGCCAAGAAGGAGTAAATGAAAAAACTCATTTTGCCTTTTTGCAGGCTTTTATGAAAGGCTTTGAATTGTATAGTCCATTGCTTGGAACGTTAAAAGAAACGAATTTATCGGAATTTCATGAATTTGTTGCCAAAGAAGAAAAGTCTTGTTATGTCGAATGGATTGAGCTTTATTATGATTGTGAATTGACACGTAAAGGAATTACGCTAGTTGATACCCCAGGGGCGGATTCCATTAATGCTAGGCATACGGGAGTTGCATTCGATTACATTAAAAATTCTGATGCCATATTATTTGTTACTTATTACAATCATGCATTTTCAAAGGCAGACCGTGAATTCCTCATTCAATTGGGGCGTGTAAAGGAATCTTTCCAATTAGATAAAATGTTTTTCATTATAAATGCTATTGATCTTGCAGAAAATGCCGAGGAGCAGGAAGCAGTAGTTGAATATGTCAGAGAACAACTTAAGAAATACGCCATAAGGAACCCGCACCTTTTTCCGTTATCAAGTCTATTGGCATTACAAGAAAAATTGGAGCATCAGGCATTATCTTCCGGTATGATGCCATTTGAAGATCAGTTTTATCAATTTATTTCCAACGACCTGACAGAGATGGCCGTTACGGCTGCGGAAAAAGAATTAGATCGTGTTCATGATTTAGTTCTAAAACTGATTCAAAGCTCTCAAGAAGATCAGTCAGTAAAAGAACAAAGACGAGCTGAAATGGTAAAACAACAAGCGGCCATTCATAATTACTTTACTAAGCTGACATCAGAACATTTACAACACCGTTTTACTCAGGAAGCAGAGGAATTGGTATTTTATATTAAACAACGTGTGTTCTTCCGTTTTAGTGACTTTTTCAAAGAATCCTTCAACCCTTCAACACTTAGAGATGATGGACGCAATTTGAAAAAGGCAGTGCAGGGGGCACTTGAAGAATTTTTAGATAGTCTTGGATATGATTTAGCCCAGGAATTAAGGGCGACAACGGTAAGATTAGATCGTTTTGTCGAAAAGCTTTTTAGTGATTATCAGGCTTCTCTGGGTCGCAATCTTTCGGAAATTAATCAGGATTTGTCTTATTCTGATTTTGAAAAAAATAAGTTTGTGGAAATTGAATTTCCATCTGCATTTAGCCAAATAAATAGGCAATTGTTTGCTAAAGCATTGTCTTATTTCAAAAATCCGCGTTCCTTTTTTGAAAAAGATGAAAAAACATTCATGATGGAAGAGCTGGAGAAGACGCTAAGCCCTCTGGCTGATCAGTACTTGAAAGATGAGTCCGGTCGTTTAAAACAACATTATCTTTCAGAAGTTGAGAGAGAGTACACAAGACTTTTAAGTCTGATGATAGAACAGACAGAAGATTATTATTTAAGTTTATTTGCTGCGATGGATGGCGGAGTTTCTGTTGAGCGATTGCTCGAAATACAAAAAGAATTAAAAGGTTAGTGAATGTAAAAGGAGGAGGAGATCGAATGAAATTTGCCGTAGATAAAGAATGGTTGTACGAACATTTGCTAACTGAAGAGGTCAGGATTATAGATTGCCGTTTTTCTTTAGCGGCACCTGAAAAAGGATATCAGGAATATTTACTTGGTCACTTGCCGGGAGCAGTATATTTTGATTTGGAAAAAGACTTATCAAGCCCTGTAGGCAAGCATGGAGGCCGGCATCCATTACCGGATCTGGGCGATTTGCAACATAAATTAGAAAATGCTGGTATCGGAGAAACAACGGTGGTTGTAGCCTATGATGGCGGAGAGGGTTCATATGCAGCACGTTTTTGGTGGCTATTACATTATTTGGGACACGAAAAAGTTTTCGTCCTTAATGGTGGCTTTAATGAATGGGTCAATGCAAATTTTCCTATAACAAAGGATATTCCCTTCTTACCTAAACAAACATTTCAAACCAAAGTCAGGTCGGAAATAATTGCAGACATTTCAGAAGTGAAAGAAGCGGCTGAAGGAAAAACGGATCAAGTCATCTTAATTGACTCTCGTGAAGAAAAACGCTATTTAGGTATAGAAGAGCCGATCGATAAGAAAGCAGGACATATTCCGGGAGCCATTAACAAACCTTGGATGGATGGTCTTCGAAATGGAAGGTACAAAACAGTCGAAGAACAGAAGAACAGGTTTATGGATTTGGTGCCAGAGAAGCAAATCATTGTCTATTGCGGCTCCGGAGTCACAGCAATCCCCAATTTCCTTTCTCTAAAGGATGCTGGTTATGACAAGGTAAAACTTTATATTGGAAGCTTTAGTGACTGGATCTCCTATGAAGAAAATAAAATTAAACCATAAAATCATATGAGTTAAAGCATAAATCATCAACTGGCAAGTTTAAACAGTAATTAAACTTGATTAAGTTTTTTCAGGAAACTATGGTATAATGTAAACCGTCTTGTTTCTAAAAGGAGGTCCAAACATGGAAAATCAAAAGCCTTCATTCATGCTTGTTGATGGAATGGCCTTATTATTCCGAGCTTTTTATGCGACTGCTGTCACAGGCCAATTTATGATAAATTCAAAAGGAATTCCAACAAACGGAATCCATGGGTTCATAAAACATTTGTTTGCTGCGGTTTCAACCTTTAAACCGACACATCTTGCAGTTTGCTGGGACATGGGAAGTAAAACATTTAGAACAGAATTGTTTGCCGATTATAAAGGAAATAGGGGAGAAGCACCGATTGAACTTATTCCCCAATTTGATTTGGTTAAAGAAGTAGTGGAGTCTTTTAATATTCCTAATATCGGATTGGCAGGATATGAAGCTGATGATTGTATCGGCACAATCGCAAATCAAGCAAAGAATCACGCACATGTATTCATCTTAACTGGTGATCAGGATATCCTTCAGTTGCTTGATGACAAGATTTCCGTCATTCTCCTGAAGAAAGGGTATGGTAATTATCATGTCCATACGCCGCAAACCTTTAAGGAAGAAAAAGGCATCACACCTCGCCAAATGATCGACCTAAAAGCGTTGATGGGAGATCCGAGTGACAATTATCCAGGTGTCAAAGGCATTGGAGAAAAGACAGCACTTAAACTGCTCAAAGAATATGAGCATGTTGAGGGAATTATCGCGAATTTAGATCAGCTGTCAAAATCTCATAAAACTAAAATTGAACAGGATTTAGAAATGCTACATTTATCCAGAAAACTGGCTGAAATTAAGTGTGACGTTCCTGTTACATGTGATATTGATGTCGCAGGAATTAGAATTGATACCGCGAAAGCGATGGATAAACTTCGGCAATTGGAGCTCAGAGGAATCGATCGTCTACTGCCAGTTGATATAGCCATTGGTTCTTAGAAAGTGAGAAGGTTGTCTCAAGTCGAGACAACCTATTTATTTGCCATTTATTTTGTTTATTTCGTATTTTTCTTTTTTGCGGCGTTTTCCAGTTTGCTTTTTGGTTCCTCTGCAAACTCAGCATCTTGACCATATCCTTGAGGATTAACTCCAGGTGCTTTAACCCCTCTGCTTCCAAGTCCCTTTTTACCCATTTTTTCGTTCACCTCCCGCATTCTTTAGTATGACCATCAGACATAATAAAACACCAATTTTGTTGTTGATAAACGGAAGGAGCGAAAAACTCCCTCTTGGGTAAAAAGGGAGTTGCAACTATCCTTCAATACTTTTCCTTTTTCTCCATAATGGAATCTTTTCGGCAGGTAGTTCGGCAAAAATGGTTCCCATGAAGATTAATATACAGCCGATTAAAGCGCTGAAGGATAAATGCTCGTGTGCCCAAAAGAATCCCGTAATAGCAGCAAAAACCGGCTCCATAGCAAATATTAATGCTACTCTTGTCGTTGACGTATACTTTTGAAAATTGGTTTGGACAAAGAAAGCAATAGCTGTTGCAAAGACGCTTGTGATAACAAGAGCGATGATGACCTCTTTAGAAAATAATAACTCCGGTTTTAACGCTTTTCTCCAATCTTCGAATAAAAAGGAAGAGATGATTGAGAATATAGCCACAGTTGTTATTTGTATCACAGTCAGTAGCAATGAAGGGAACTGATCGGAATATTTGCCTGTTAAAAGAATTTGGAATGCAAAGCTGATTGCACACACAAATACATAACCATCACCTGTGTTTAATCCGGTTACATCTGTCATTGTCAGTAGGAATAAACCGATGGTTGCCGTTAATACCCCTAATACAGCACTTTTGCCAGGGATTTGTTTTAAAAAAAACATTGAAAATAATGGAACTAAAACAACACTTAATCCTGTAATGAAACCTGCCTTTGAAGAAGTGGTATATTGTAATCCAATTGTTTGGGTAATGTATCCAAGAAATAGCCAAAATCCAATTATAACCCCAGCAATGACGGCTTTACGATTCATTTGTTTTAGTTGTTTGCGATCAAAAATAATTAATCCTAGAAATAGTAAAATAGCTGCTATAAAAAAGCGGATTCCGTTAAATGCAATTGGCGGGAGAAATCCTATGGCATCCTGCACGATGACAAAGGTCATTCCCCATATAACTGTAACGATAAGCAGACTTATATCTGCAAATATTGGATTTTTCATGATGAAATTTCCCCCAATTTCTCATTTTCCCCTTTTTCTCGTATACGTGAAAGTTTATCATATATTAAGAAAGTGGGGCATGATATTTTTCTATTGAACATATGGGTATGATAAAAAGTATACAATAAATGGAACGGGATTTTATCCTACCTTGAGAATTTATCATTGTAAATTTTGAATTTTGGATAGAAAGGCTGACCTATTATGAAGTATCGGCTTGAATGGAATTATAGATCGAACAATCTTAATGAAAAAGTACAATTTTCGTCTGAATGGGTTTCAGGAGAAACAGCCATTCAAATAGGCGAGGAGCTAGAGAGAACAGGGAAAATATCGGATTTGTATTTCTATGATGAAACCGGTACGTCCTGGATATTGAAGGAAATGAAGAAATTATTAACTGAAATTGAGGAAGATCCACATGATATTACTGTTTTTTTTGATGGCGGATTCCAGAAAGAAACGAATCAGGCAGGCCTTGGAGCCGTGATTTATTTTAAACAGGGGAAAAAGAAATATCGAATCCGTGCCAATGAGCGGATAGATGAAATGGAAACGAATAATGAAGCTGAATATGCAGCCTTTTATTTTGCATTGAATATTTTGGAAGAATTGGGTGTTCATCATTTATCTTGCGAGTTTAAGGGGGATTCACAAGTGGTCTTAAAACAGCTGGAAGGAGAATGGCCTTGCTATGAACAAGAGCTAAATCGCTGGCTGGACCGGATTGAGGAAAAAATATCTGCACTTGGAATAAAACCAAAATACACTCCAATTTCAAGAAAAGAAAATAAGGATGCAGATAAATTGGCAACGCAAGCATTAGAAGGAAAAGAGATTTTTGCAAAAATGTTGATTATATAACAATGGAGGTGTGCCAATTTAGTGAAGGATATTGTAAGAAGAGAATTGTTGAGCCAAATGGAACTTGTAATGAAACAGTACTGTGAGGGCTGTTTTTTACATCAACATTTAAAAAAAGAAGGCGGCCGAAGAAAAGCCCATCGCTTTTGCATAACACAATGCACAGTGGGTGAGCAACTGAAAGAATACGGAAAAAAATTAAATTAAAAAAGGCTGACAATGTTTGTCAGCCTTTAAGGTTATTTTTTAAATTATAATTTCACTACATTTGCAGCTTGAGGTCCGCGGTTGCCTTCAACGATTTCGAAAGAAACTTCTTGACCTTCTTCTAAAGATTTGTAGCCATCGCCTTGAATTGCGCTGAAATGTACGAATACATCGTCGCCGCCTTCAACTTCGATAAAACCAAAGCCTTTTTCATTGTTAAACCATTTTACTTTACCGTTTTGCATGTAATTCTTCCTCCTAAGCCTTTCAAGACACCAACTGTTTTGATGTCTAAGATAAATATTACCATGTAAAAATTGACTAAAGAGAAACCTTTAGTTACCCCTTACATGATGCTTTAAATATACAATATTGGTAATTGACAGTCAAGGAAGCGCTTTTGTTTTTTGGGCTGATCTATCATGTAGTAAATAGTCGCATAAAAGTAAGCTTTATGTGATGAATAATCATAAATTATGCCGTCCATCTCATATGTTTATTAAAACAATATATTTAATTGGGGTGGGAAGGGATGTACCGATTTACAGTAGATGGTGAGGAATGGATCTTACGATTTTCGCCTCAAGTTCTCATTGAAGAAGAGGAAAAGCAGACCATCCTACAGTCACTTCTTCATATTGGTGAAGAAGTGGCCAACTTTTCACATGGAAATGCCTTTTTGATCTTTACCAAAAACATTGGAGCTATTATCTATGATGTCGAAAGAATTCCCTCATTCATTTTGACAATTTCTAATATTATTCCAGAAGAAAATTGGTATATGGTGGATTCTAAAACAGAAGGATTCCACTTTTAACATTGTGGGAGTTACTGAGAGGGTAACTCCTTTTCACCATTGCTATTTTCACTTGTTTTAACAAAATTGTCATATATATTTGTGGTTATTTTGTATTTCTCTGATAATATAACAATGTGAATTTTCAATATTTTTAATGTGTTAAAAATGTCTATCACATGTGGATGATTTTCCTCTTTTTCCCCTATTTGTCACTCTCATCTCTATTTCTTTATATATTTCATACTTCTCCAGATTAGAAACACTGATTCCCTTGATTTCACCATTGATTTTTACCTTTACGAAATAAGTTTTAAGTGGGAAAATGAAGGTCGGACGTTTTCAATAGATAAAGGGGCTGCAGTTTATGAAAGTGGTTATTGCAGAAAAACCGGATCAAGGCTCCGCCTTAGCCTCGGTCTTTAAACATAAAAAACAAAATGGTTTTATAGAAATCTTTCCGAATGATATTTTTCCTGAAGGAGCCTATGTGACATGGGCTATAGGTCATATTTGCCAACTGGTACCTCCAGAAAAATATCAACCTGAATGGAAAAAATGGACATTAGATAATTTACCGATGATACCGGAGCAATTTTCCTATGAGGTATCAAAAGATAAAGCTAATCAATTTGCCGCCATTAAGAAGCTGATTTCCAACCCTCAAGTAACAGAAATTATTCATGCAGGCGACGCTGGTAGGGAAGGAGAGCTAATTATACGCAATATTTTAAGACTGACTAATTGTAAAAAACCAATGAAACGGTTATGGATTTCCTCTTTGACACCTAATTCCATTCGTGCCGGATTCAAAAAGCTCCTTGAAGAAAATGAAACACGCAATCTTTATTTTGAAGCTTATACGCGTGCCTGTGCCGACTGGATCGTTGGAATGAATGCTTCCAGGCTCTATAGTTTGCTGCTGCAAAAACACGGCTTTTCAGATGTGTTTTCTGTAGGCAGGGTTCAAACGCCGACTCTTGCATTAATTGTAAAACGAGAGTGGGAAATTGAAAATTTTAAAGTAGAACCTTTTTGGGAAGTGGAAGCCCATTTTGCAGTAAATGGAAAGAAATATAAGGGGAAATGGCAGGATGATGGGGAAACAAGGATAAAGACGAAAGAATTGGCCGAGAAAATAGCGGCATTTTGCCGAGATAAACCAGCAGAGGTAAATGATGTCATTTCGGAAAGGAAAGAATTCTTTCCTCCTCAGTTATTTAATTTGTCTTCTTTACAAGCAGAAGTTAATAAACGTTTTAAATTTTCACCAAAGAAAACGCTGGATGTTTTGCAACAGCTCTATCAAAAGGGCAATGTATCCTATCCGAGATCAGATTCTCGATATGTGACAAAAGAGGAAGCGAATTCTTTTCCTGACATTCTTAACAAACTAAGCCACCTTAGCGATTTTGAAAGCTACTTTCCATTACCTGTTGCTTCAATTTCTGAAAATAAACGGTATGTAAACGAAAAGAAAGTGACGGACCACTACGCGATCATCCCTACAGAGCAAATTCCCAATTTACAAAAGCTTAGTTCAGATGAACGTAAAATCTATGAGCTCATCGTTAAGAGTTTAATAGCTGCCCATTATCCAAAGTCTATTGCTGAATATACAACCGTAACGTCTCTGGTCGACGGACGTGCGGCTTTTATTTCAAAAGGCAAAGTTCAGCTTGAGGAAGGGTGGAGAAAGGTCCTAAATCAAAAGGAACAAGATGATGCTCCAGCTCTTCCACAGCTTTTAAAAGGTGAGCAAGGAACAACAAAAAAAGTCGATGTAAGAGAGGGTCAGACACAGCCGCCTAAAAGGTATACTGAAGGACAGTTGATTACATTGATGAAGACTGCAGGGAAGCATATCGATGATAAAGAACTTGAGAAAATTTTAGCAAAAACGGAAGGGTTAGGCACAGAAGCGACTAGAGCTGGAATCATCACTATGTTAAAGGATCGTCTTTATATAGAGGTCAAAAAGAATTTAGTTTATGCAACCGCAAAGGCCAAAATATTAATTGAGGCTGTTGGTGGAGAAATCCTCGCTTCACCTGAAATGACAGCAAAGTGGGAGCAAAAGCTGAAAGAAATCTCAGAAGGTGCAGCATCACCAAAAACATTTATGGATCAAACGAAAAAAATGGTTCATCACCTTATCGATGCCTGTGCCGGACAATCTGAACAATGGAATTTCTCCAAAGAGGTTTCAGAAAACTTTACCCCTGGTAAACAACGGGGAAAGAAGAAGACAGCTGCCAAACTTGGGCCATGTAAAAAATGCGATGGATTCATTGTTGATAAAGGAAGCTTTTTTGGCTGCAGCAATTATCAAAAAAATCATTGTGATTTTACGATTTCGAAAAAAATCCTAGGGAAAAATATCACACAAAAAATGGTAAAACAGTTGCTTACGGATGGTAAAACTGATTTTATTGAAGGATTTATTGGTAAAGAAAGAAACTTTAATGCTAGATTGTGTTTGGATTTAAAAGAAAATAAAATAAAGTTTTTATTTGAGTAAATATATATTTGGAAATCTTTTAAGATGTGAGAAAGAGCCTTGTCACTCTAATCTTTCTATAGTAAACTTTTATTGATTTCTTTTTTTGGAGGGTATGGGATGCCAACACCAAGTATGGAAGATTATATTGAACAAATTTATAATTTAATTGAAGAAAAGGGTTACGCTCGGGTATCTGATATTGCCGAAGCGTTATCCGTTCATCCCTCCTCAGTGACAAAAATGGTGCAAAAGCTTGATAAGGACGACTATTTAATATATGAAAAGTACCGGGGACTCGTGTTAACACCGAAGGGGAAGAAGATTGGCAAGCGATTGGTTTTTAGACATGATTTACTTGAACAGTTTCTGAAAATTATCGGAGTTAAGAATGAAAATATTTATCATGATGTGGAAGGCATTGAACATCATTTAAGCTGGGATTCCATTGATCGCATTTTTGACCTTGTTCAGTATTTTGAGGAAGATGGAAGTCGTATGGAGGCATTGAAGGATATTCAAAGACAAAATGAGCATAGTGATTAAAACATCAAAAGCACCTGGTATTTAGGCCGGGTGCTTTCGATGTTTTAAGGTAAAAAGACTTTTTTCACAGGATAATACTCCCAACACTGGGCCTTGCCTTTCAACCCCATATAAATGGTGTTTCCTGATAGACATAATAATTAAGCCAATTAGAAAAGAAGAGATGGCCATGTGAACGCCAGCGATTAATTGGCGGCTGGGTTGGATCATTGTTTGGAAAGTAATTTTCCGGAACATGTATTTCTAATCCTTTTTGTACATCCCGTTCATATTCTTGTGCCAATGAATCAGATTCATATTCCAAATGTCCGGTGATCATGACATGCTTTCGATCTTTGGAGGCAATTAAAAGGGCTCCTGCATCACTGGAAGCAGCTAATAATTTAAGATCGTCGTTCTTTTTAATTTCTTCCACTGATACATCTGTATAGCGGGAATGTGGCGCATAAAATTGATCATCGAATCCCCGTAATAAAATATCATTTTGCTCGAAAATTTGGTGGGCATAAATACCTGAACATTTTCTTTCTAACTCAAATTTGTCAATTCCGTAATGATAGTAAAGGGCTGCTTGTGCTCCCCAGCAAATATGCAGAGTAGAAGTGACATTCGACTTTGTCCATTCCATAATATCCGTTAATTCAGACCAATATTTTACCTGGTCAAATTCCAAAAGTTCTACTGGAGCCCCAGTGATAATCATCCCATCAAACTTTTGATTTTTAATCTCTGAGAAGGTGGTATAAAATTGTTCCAAATGCTGTTTGCTTGTATGAGTTGATTCGTAAGAAATAGTTTTTAAAAATTTTACATTCACTTGCAGCGGGGTATTTCCGAGTAATCGAAGTAACTGGGTTTCTGCTTTTTCCTTTTCAGGCATTAAATTCAAGATTAGGATCTTTAATGGCCGGATATCCTGACTTGTTGCACGCTCATCATCCATGATGAATATATTTTCCTGCTCTAAAGTTTCCCGGGCAGGCAGAAGTTTTGGAATATTAATAGGCAATATTCTAGCCCCCTTTAATTTCAATATGCTACATTCATTAATACAAGTACCGAAAGGAAAAGTCAATGAATATTTCAAAAATTCAATAAAGAAATTATATATATAATTTTTAAATCAGAAAAGATAAAAATTTGTTCGACAATTAAAGTTTTTGAATTACGCTTTTTTGATACAATAATAGAAGATTTATTTATTCTGAACTGACAGCGGGGGATATCATTGGTTACAAACTCAACTGTATTATCAGATATAGAAATTGCACAAAAGACAGAAATGAAGCCAATAATAGAAATCGCAAAAAAAATTGGAATTGAAGCAGATGATTTAGAGCTTTTTGGAAAGTATAAGGCAAAACTTTCAACTGACGCATTGGAGAAAATTCAAACTAGAGAGTCTGGAAAAATCATTCTTGTCACATCTATCAATCCCACTCCAGCTGGGGAAGGAAAATCGACTGTAACAGTGGGATTAGGTGATGCTTTTAACCGGCTTGGCAAGAAAGCAATGATTGCAATGCGTGAGCCTTCATTAGGGCCGACAATGGGAATAAAAGGCGGTGCTACTGGAGGAGGGTATTCTCAAGTTCTTCCAATGGAAGATATCAATCTTCATTTTACAGGGGATTTTCATGCCATTACTACGGCAAATAATGCACTGGCCGCGTTAATAGATAATCATCTTCAACAAGGTAATGAATTAAGAATCGATCAACGCCGGATTGTTTGGAAACGGTCCTTGGATTTAAATGATCGTGCGCTAAGAAAGATTATTATAGGGCTTGGCGGGCCGCTTCAAGGTATGCCAAGAGAAGATGGCTTTGATATCACTGTAGCATCTGAAATTATGGCAGTATTATGTTTGGCAGCTAATCTTAAAGATTTAAAAATAAGATTGTCAAGAATGGTCATTGCTTATAATGAGGACAAGATGCCAATTACGGTTAGGGATCTGGGAGTGGAAGGTGCATTAGCTTTATTATTGAAAGATGCAATAAAGCCAAATCTTGTTCAAACAATTGAACATACGCCTGCACTTGTTCATGGAGGGCCGTTTGCTAATATTGCCCATGGCTGTAATAGTGTGATTGCTACTATTGCCGCTGCTAAATTAGCGGATTATGTGGTAACAGAAGCCGGTTTTGGGGCAGATCTGGGAGCGGAGAAATTTTTACATATTAAATCACGAAGTGCGGGTATTAGGCCTGAGGCTGTCGTTGTGGTTGCTACGATCCGTGCATTAAAAATGCATGGGGGTGTAACGGTAAATGAACTCGTCGCTGAAAATATTCAGGCATTGTCGAAAGGATTCGCCAATCTGCAAAAGCATGTCGAAACAATCAGAAGTTTTGGCCTTCCAGTAGTAGTAGCGATCAATAAATTCATTACTGATACAGAACAAGAGGTTCAAATGATATTGGACTGGTGCCAGCGAGAAAATGTTCCGGTTGCCTTAACTGAAGTATGGCAAAAAGGCGGAGAAGGTGGAATCGAATTAGCTGAGCAACTGTTGACAGTGATTAGCAAGGAGAAAAACAAGTTCTATCCATTGTATGATTTATCTGATTCTATCGAATCCAAGGTCCGAACCATTGTGCAAAAAGTTTACGGGGGAAACGATGTTGAATTTTCACAAAAGGCGCAAAAGCAATTAAAGGATTTTGAAAAGTTTGGCTGGTCTCATTTGGCTGTTTGTATGGCAAAAACCCAATATTCATTATCTGATGATCCCGCGAAACTGGGGCGACCATCAGATTTTACAGTAACGGTAAGAGAGTTTAAGCCTTCGATCGGAGCTGGCTTCATTGTTGCCTTAACTGGTGAAGTAATGACAATGCCCGGACTGCCTAAAAAACCGGCAGCATTAAATATGGATATTGATGAAAATGGCCATGCCATAGGACTTTTCTAAAGGAGTAGATATAGTAAATGTTTGATCCAACAGCCTTTGATAATATGAAAGTTGTCATCGAAGGTGCCCTTTATGATTTAGATTTAATTGGAGCCATCATAGTTACCGACCGAAATGACTTTCTTAATACTGCCAAAATGTCCCGTTTGTTTTCCATTTGCTTTAGATTGCCCGGAAATACAACGAACACTGTAACAGCAAAATTGGAAATGGGTGCAGAACTTAATAATTTGGCAGCAGAGCTTCTGCCAAATATGGATGCAAATGATTTGGCGGGCTGCTTTGTAAAACTTCAATTTTGCCTTGAGGTTGTTGATGAGATGACAGAATATCAGGAGATTGATGATATTTTTAGGAAAATTTGGGGAGAAGAAAGGAAAATCTGCCAATCTGTAGAATTTAATCCGTTAAACCAACCAAAAAAAATGAAAAACGTGGTGACTATTGATTTTGAAAGAATCATCAGTGAAGCACAAATGGATGACCTAGTCGAAATGATAGAATTTATGGTCACGACCACGCAGCAGTTGGAGACTTTCTGCAACGGCAGAAAATAGGAGGTAACCCCCAATGTCAATTTATCAATTTCAGGCGAAAACAATTGATGGACAGGAAATATCTTTAAAAAACTTTGAGGGCAGTGTCATGCTGATAGTCAATACCGCAAGTAAATGCGGCTTTACTCCTCAATATAAGGAGCTTCAAGGCATATATGAAAAATATAAGGATCGGAGCTTTGTTGTTTTGGGATTTCCTTGTAACCAATTTATGGGTCAAGAGCCTGGCAGTGACGAGGAAATCAAATCTTTTTGTGAAATAAATTACGGTGTAAAGTTCCCGTTGTTCGCCAAGATCGATGTTAACGGGGTTTATACCCATCCATTGTTCGCTTACCTGAAAAAACATGCGCCAGGAGTAATGGGGATTTCCACAATAAAGTGGAACTTCACTAAATTTCTCGTTGATTCCAAAGGGAATGTAGTAAATCGATATGCTCCAAATACGACCCCCGAGGAAATAGCAAAAGATATCGAAGAGCTTCTTTAAGCAAAACCAGCTGTTTAGCTGGTTTTGTATTTTTTTGAATATGATTCAAACCTATTTCCGCAAAGTCTTTTATCTTCCCTTGTTTTTCGTGATAAAATAGGCTGGATAAGGATGGTGCATGGAAGTGAAAGAGCAGATTATTAAGCAAACAGAGCTATTTGTCCAGAATGAATTAGGAGAAGATGCAACAGGACATGATTGGCACCATATCGATCGTGTTCGCCGCAATGCATTATATATATGGAAAAAGGAGCAAGCGGGTGACCCCTT